>DAOWOG010000288.1 GCA_030642185.1 Helicobacteraceae bacterium
GATTTGGCGATCTTTTTAAAAACACCGCGCCTTGTCGGTGTCTATTATATGCAAAAAGGTGATCCTAACGCCGCGATTACCGTCTTTAATCGTTTAAGCCGTGCAGTACAAAAAGGTATCAATGTTTTTATTTTTCCGGAGGGAACACGCAATTTCAGTGATACCCTGCTTCCGTTTCATAAAGGAGCATTTCGTCTGGCAAAAGATAACGGTATTGCAATTATTCCCGTGATCATTGACGGTACCGGAAAAATAGTCACTAAAGGCTCAAACGTCACTAAAACACTGACCCGTACAGACATACGCGTCACCTATCTTGATCCTATTTATGCCACAGAGGATGAAACATTGAGAAGTTTTATTCACCGTGTCAGAGATGTAATGCAGGCGGAAGTCACAAAGAATTTTCAATGATAAAGTTTTTTGGATCTCTTTTCATAACAACTGCACTGTTGTGGAGTGCGCACTCTTTTAAGGAACATCGTTATATTTACAGTATCGATAAACATCTTGAGTTAAGCGGCAGTATCGTCTTTGAGTCTGACAAGATGGAGATTTATTACACTGAGCCGCAGATCAGACGTATCGTCTATGACGGCAGCAGTATGGATACCTATGAGCATGACATACTGACGCAGCATATTGATCTTGCGTCTCAACCGATGATGCAGCTTTATATGCGTTTTATTTTTCAGCTTTATCAGGGAAACTTCAAGGTTCTGGAAGAAAATTTCAATATTGTTTATGAAGATGATACTGTTCGTTTGACACCGATACCTCCGGCAGACAAAGTGATCGTATCGGTAGAGGTGATACGTCAAAACAAGGTTATCAAAAAGATTATGATGAAGATGAGTAACGGCGATGAGATTACGCTTGACATTGCCCCATAAGGGTGCGATTGCATTTTATGCTGCCGTTATGGGCCTGGCCCTATTGTTTTTTTCTCCGCAAAAGATCAATACCAACCTTTTAACGATTTTTCCGCAAAATAGCTATACGGCGCAGCTCAGTGAAGCTTCGTCATTAATGTCATTAAACCGTCTTGTGATTCTTTCCAAAGGTTTTGATAAAGCATCCGGAGAACGAATCGATGCTATCGCTTCAAAACTGATAAAGGTACCGGAAGTTGAGAGTATTATTTACAAGACAGATAATTACAATTCGCAAACTGCGCGTTATCTTCAGCGCACATTTTCTCAACGTGCACAGCTGCACAGCGAGCATTTGAATAAAACCTATATCCATCAAAAACTGAGTGAGATCTATACGCAGATGAGTACCTCTTTTGTATTCGTACCGCTTAATACCCATGATCCTCTGGCCCTTTTCAGTGATCCGCTGCAAGCAACTGAGACGGCAGCAAAAAATGGGTATTTAAGCCTGGATGAGAAAGGGCTTATGCTCAGTGCCATGGTAAATATCGCCGTTGCGGATGTGAGTGCTTCGCAAAAGTTTTATGAGGAGATTAAGGCCATAACAACAGAATACGGTGACGATGTCATTGCATTTTCTCCGCATTTTTTTACTGCGGAGAATTCGGCAAAGATCAAAGGCGAAGTGAACCTGATCATCAGTGCGACTATGCTCCTGCTGCTGCTGTTCTATCTCTTCTCGCTGCGCGATATCAAGATGCTGCTGCTCTCATCACTGGCACTCGCTTCATCGCTGTTCGTCGGTCTAAGCGCTGTTACCATTGTATTTGACTCGGTATCCGTGTTTACCATCGCTTTTGGTTCTGCGATTGCGATGATGGCGGTAGATTATCTGTTTCACTACTACTTTCACGGCTACTATACTGCCAAAGAGAAAGAGCGCCGTAAGGTTCTTCAGGCATTTTTAACCACGGCAGGTGGATTTGCCATTCTTTCCCTGGCAGATTTTCCGCTCATTCGCCAATTAAGCGTTTTGGGAATTGTCGCATTGGGCTTTTCCTATTTTCAATTTACGTTTCTTTTCTCCAAATGGCAGCTTGAACCGCATCAAAATCGCCTAAAGATGCCTTCACCCTCACGAGGTTACATTAAGCCGATCTATCTTTTTATTTTTGCACTGTGTCTGATAGGTGTCGGTGCAGCGCAACTGCGTTTTGATGGTGATCTTCGTCAATTGGACTATCATAACAGTGCGATGCTGGAACTGCAAAAGCGTTTCAGCGATGTAAAGAGTGAGAAACTTCCTCTGCTTATCTATAGTGATTCACTCGATGGTGTGATTGAAAAAGCAGAAAAACTCAAAAGCAAAAATGCTGCGATTCGCTCGATTGCCGATATGACCAGAAGCCAAACTGCCTATGCGGCGTATCAAAAAGAGCTGTTGGAAATTGATGTTGATGCACTGCGTGAAAGCCTGAATGAACAGAGCAGGGCGATCGGTTTTAGAGAAGGGCTGTTTTCAAAAACGTATGCTTCCCTGCAGTCGCTGCCTCCGTATGAGCATGTCGATCTCGATATTGCAAGGCAGCTTGGATTTGAAACAAAAGCCCTTAGCGATGGACGATGGCTGAGTCTGGCTTATATTGACAGTGCGTTAATCGGTGATTTGTCTGATGCTGAAGATGTGACGGTTCTGCAAGCCGCCAGCTTGCTCGAACGCGGGGTTGAAGGGGCCCTTTCTCAGCTGTTGATTATCTCGGTCATGACACTGCTGCTGATCAGTGTGATACTCTTTATTTTGTTTGGCACTAAAATGCTTCGCGCACTTAACTATGTATTGATTCCCCTTGGTGTGATTCTTTTTGCACTGTCACTCAGCGGATCGCTCAGTGTCATGCATCTGTTTGCCATGATTATTGTGATGGTAGCCGGAATCGACTACGGTATCTACATGAGCCATCCGAAAGATCAGACAGATGAGGCCATCTACTATGCCATGCTGACCACATTTGCCGGGTTTGGGGTCTTCGTTTTCAGCCATATCGGTGCACTGCATCACATAGGCTCTGTCATTACTCTTGCGATCATAGCGACATTTATACTGCAGCGTTTACAGCTGCGGAGCTTAAGGGATGGCTCGAGGAATGCTTTAGCACTCAGCAATTTTATCCCTTTAGAGACAAAACCTTTATCATTGCTGATGATGAGCGTACATCCACTCTCTTTTGCCAATACATACTGAACAGTATCTTCCAGATCACTATAATCACCATCCTCTTTCATCAGTCTGAC
>DAOWOG010000175.1 GCA_030642185.1 Helicobacteraceae bacterium
GCCGCAATATCTATGATATTTCTGGAATAATCTATCAATATACAGGTATCTAAAAAAATCATTAATTGTTTCTTTTTCTTCTCAACTCTCTTATATGCTCTGCACTGTCTTGAATATAACTATAGGGCACTACATCATCCAGATTTTCATCATCAAGCTCTTTTTTGATAACATGCATATGTTTGGTAACATCTCTTTGTTTATACTCAATTTTATTATTATTGATAAATTCTGCAAACTGTTTTATTGCATCAATAGCTACTTGTTCTATCTTTTTTTTGTGCTGTTTGGCATATCTTTTCAGCGTATCTTCAAGTTCTTGATTTTCAATATTTAATACTATTTGTGACATATTGCATCCTTTCGGAGTTTATTATAACATTACTTTTTATGGCAACTCCATGGCTGAGCCAAAGAGGGTCAAGTAAAGAGGGTCAGGCACCTTTTTTAAACTAAAATGATCAGGTTCTCCTGTTCACTCGCCCAAAACTTAACGCTTCTCAGCAGTTTCAAGTAGGGCATAAATATCTGCAATATCTGCCTTGAGCCGGTAGATCATCTCAATTTCCCCGGTTTCCAGGACACGGTTTAACAGCGTCAGCATCGCCTGAAGTTTTATTTTCATCTCGTTATTTGACTGCAGAGCCGGGTTTGCCTGATGCGGAGTCGTTCGTTCGGGTTTCGGTATATCTGCAATACGCTTTTCCAGCTCCTCTTTAATGGAAGAGATGTCATATTTGTAAAAAGCATCACCGGTACGACCGGAAAAAGCCTTGGCAATGCCGTGGGTAATAGCCTGCTCATAAGGAAACCCTTTCTGCTCGGGGTGGTTATAGTCACGTATTTTCAGATCATAGAGGATCTTGCCGATAGTTTTCGCATCTGTATCGTAGAGATTTCCGATCTGGGTCATGGTTTGAAACATAGTAAAGCCTTTTAAAAAGATTTAAAATAGTAGCATAAAATAATATTAAATAACAATAGATATATTTAAAGTAACCTTTTCAGTTAATAATAATTTAAATAAACAATTGGTAACATTTCTTGTTTCAAAAATAAAAAAATGTTAGAAGGAGTCAAAAATGAAAGTTTTTGCATTTGTTTCAGGTTTGTTGTTAAGTGTTCAGCTGATGGCTGTCAATTTAAATACGGCTACGATAGAGGAGCTTAGTTCACTCAAAGGGATAGGTAAGTCTACTGCGGAGAAAATTGTAACGTATCGAGAACAGCAGAAGTTCAATCGAATCAATGAGATTAAAAATGTCAAAGGTATCGGTGAGAAGAAGTTTGACATGATCAAAAAAGATCTGAGTGTTTAACAGTATATTACTTGAGTGTTTTCTTCAGGATTTTAGATACAGCGGTCACACTGATTTGAAGATAGTGCGCAATCTCTGTTTGAGAGTATCCATACGCGGCGGCATCGGAAACTTTCCGGCTTCTTGAAGCAGCAAGATCCTGTTCAAAAAAAGATTCGAGTCTTCTACGCTTCACTTCGATCGTTCCGTCATCACGGCGAATAATCCTGGGTGACTTATAAATAGAAGTAAGCGTTTTCTCATCGTGCGCGATGGAGATAAAGGTATTATACTCCTTCAGCTGCATATCAAAGATCATAGAACCCTCAAGCAACGCCATAAACTCTGTATTGTTCTGCCATTGATAGAGGGACTGATAAGGATATTGTTCTACGTTTTCTACGATATTTGCTGCGACAGGATTGCGCTCAATGTATTTTGCCACATTCCAAAAATGCAGATCATCAAAGAGATAGTAAGAGTGATAGCGCCCCTGCCAAAGATGACCGCTGCGTTCGTATTTTTTATTAAACCAGGCAGAGTAGTGTGAGTTGAGATAACGCATGGCATCCGGAAGGTTTTCCTGATGGGTTTCAAGCAAAAGGTGGTAATGATTGCTCATGAGACAAAAAGCATGGACAGTCACTTCGTATCTTTTTTTGACCACTGCCAGGATGTCAAGAAACGCTTCAAAGTCATAGCGATGCAAAAAAACATCCCGACGTTCCACCCCACGGCTTATAAGATGATAATAGCCAGGATAGACGATACGCGGTTTTCTAGGCATTTATGCTGCCAAATGACTGTTGAATTCCAATTTGTCTTTTACTTATCTCATCTGCTATCATCAAGGCTCCATTCATGTCTACACTCTTCTTGCATTATAGCACATAGGTTTATAAAAAGTGCCTGACCCTTTTTGCTCTCAGTTATTGAATTAAGTAAAATTATTAATTACAATTTAATAAAACAATAGATAACATATTATGTTTTTAAAAATAAGTAACACAATCAAGGAGAAAAGATGTTTGTGAAGAAGACATTTGTGTTTGATGAGCGTATTGCCCAGGCTCTTGAGATGATGGCGGATGACAACAATGCTACCCAGACCGCGATCATAAAAGCGCTGATCGAGGCGAGGATCAAAGCCGTTAGAAACAGAGGGACGAGAAGCCGCTATCTGGTTTACAGTGAGTGATAACGCCTAGCGCTTGGCATTTTTCCGCAGTAATTCATCGCTCTTTGCCGCTGTAAAACGGGCGAGTGTTGATTTTTTCTTGCTCTTGCCCGTTTCTCCATAACCGTAGCCATAACCGTAACCGTAACCATAATTACCGACAAACCGGATACCGTTGAGGATAATCCCCGGATTGATCGCTTCATCGTCCGTAAAACGGTTGATGTTCTTGAGGAACTCTTTTTTAGAAGAGTTGACTTTGAGCATAATAAGCGTGATATCCGACATATGCATCAGTCGCGTCGCATCTGCTACCAGACCGACCGGCGGTGAGTCTATCAGAACGAAATCATATTGTGACAGGAGCGTTGAGAGAATGGGTTCGAGGCTGTCGGACATAATCAGTCCGGTTGGATTAGGCGGTGTCGGACCGCTGGTAATGAGCTTAAGGTTATCGTAGTCAGTCTCCTGTATGCACTCTTCAAGCGTAGCAGTTTGTGCCAGCAGATTACTCATTCCGACGGCATTGGAGAGTTCTGCTTTTTCATGTAGTACTGAACGGCGCATGTCCAGATCGAGCACGATTACACGTTTGTTGCTTTCGGCGATGGTTTTTGCAAGCTGAAAGATGGTGGTTGATTTTCCCTCGCCCGAGATGGAAGAGGTGATGGTGATCAGTTTTGATTTTCCGTTATGGCGGACAAACTCGAGGTTGGTCCAGATAACGCGCATGGCTTCATTGTAGTGCTGAATATCCTCTTTGGAGTTAAGAAAAGGGATGGCTCCGTAGAGCGGAATGGAGGTAAGGTGTTCCACCTCTTCGACTGTCTTGACGGTGTTGTCGAGAAAATTGCGTAAAAAGGCGAGTGCCGTACCAAGGATCAGGCCGAGCAGCATCCCGATGATCACCTGGAGTGTCCGTTTTGGCTTGATCGGACCTTCCGGCAGTATCGCCGGATCGATCACACGGACCTCTGAGACAGTAGCCGATTCAATGATCGCCGTCTCTGCTCTTTTTTCAAGAAGATAGGAGTAGATCTTTTCATTAACCATAAAATTACGGCTCAGACGCTCGAGTTGGCGCTGCTGTTCCGGCAGTCCCTGTAAGGTTATTTCATTCTCCTTAATAATGCCGTTGAGTTTGGCTTTACGTGTTTTCAGCGATCCCAGACTGTTCAGGATCGACTCTTTGAGTGAGACGCGCAGCGATTCAAGCTGTTTTTGGGATTTGAGTACATCGGGGTGCTGCTCGGTAAATTCCATACTCATTGCTATGTATGCGGAGGTCGTCTTCTGTATCTGGAGGATGATGCTGGTAATGGTCTGGCTGGCTTCTGTGGTAGAACCCAGGTTGATACCGCGAAGATCCCGATGGGTCTGAAGATAATTGTAAGTATTTTCCATAAAATCGATCTGCATCGTGATCTCATAGAGCTGCGTCTGAAGATTACTCAGTTTTTGGGAAGTCAGTTGTGCCTGTGCGCCGAGATCAACAATAAT
Organism: Helicobacteraceae bacterium; assembly: GCA_030642185.1. Classification (GTDB taxonomy): domain Bacteria; phylum Campylobacterota; class Campylobacteria; order Campylobacterales; family Sulfurimonadaceae; genus 4484-230. The sequence goes on from DAOWOG010000175.1 coordinate 3,976, forward strand.
ATTGGTCGCTTTGTAGCGTTCAAGCTTCTTTGAAGAGCCTTCCAGTGTAGCATTGATGGCCTCAAGCTGCGTGTCGATGAAGTGCAGTTTTTTTGTAGCCCCTTCCGACTTGATATCGAGTCCTTCCTGGAGATAGGCAAAAGCGAGGGCATCGAGAATCTCTTTGGCGCGAAGAGGAACCGTGTCATCGAAAGTAAGCTGGATAATGTTGCCGTATTTGACATAGCTCGATGCCGAGAGCCCGCCCTGGATAAAGCCGGGCATATATTCATTAGGGGTGACACTGAAGGTGTAGTTACTGTTAGTCAGATCGTAGATCTTCTGAATAGTGAAGTTGAACCACGGTGTATCGATCTGCTTGCCGAACTGATGATCTCCCTCATAGCGGATAGGACGTTTATCTTCCGGCGGCGGAGAAACGATGTTGCGCAGCATA
>DAOWOG010000114.1 GCA_030642185.1 Helicobacteraceae bacterium
ATATCGGTGGACATTAGACTTTATCTTTTTCGCTTCAGGAAGCAGACCCTCTTTGATATAGTATAAAATCGTGGATTTAGGGATACCTGTCAGTTTTACCAATTCTGAAATCTTGTATTCCATTATGTCCGCCTAAGAATATATTCTATATACTTCTAAAAACGTTAAGTGTAACTTTACGCTTTTTGTTTTCATCATTTTAATTATAAGATAATTTACCAAAGGATATTCATGCGGGGTCTGTTTCTAAGTTTGATATTGCTTATTTCACCACTTTTTTCCCAATCCGACACACAAAAAGCAGTCTTTGACTGTGCGTCGGGCGATATGAAATTTGTTGCATCGCGTATATGGCTCATAGAGCAAAGTGCCAAGGAACTTACAAGTAAAAAGGTTCCCTATCAGTTTGTCTTAACGGTGCATTCTGCCTGTACACCGCTCATGGATCAAGAGAGTGGGGAAGCAGCAATAGAAACGATTCAAACGCGCTTGCATAGGCTCAATCATACTTACAATGTCAAGATTGAGGCATGCGGCATCGCCCTTGAACGATTTGGATACGACAAAGAAGACCTGCTGCCTTATGTCAGCACTGTTCAGAACTCTATTACACGTGTCATAGAGCTTCAAAATAAGGGGTATGCTTTCATACCCTATCATTAAAAAAAGGAAATAACCATGGCACATGTCGCCCTACCGGAATTTGAAGAGATGGATCCGAAAATCCAGGAAATCGCCCGTCCTATTATGGAGAAAACAGGAAAACTCGGAGAGATCTTCAAGCTGCTTGCTGTACGCAAAGATATCTATTTCGCAACCGATGGCATGATCCAGAGCTATCTGCTCGCTGAAACGGAACTTTCTTACGATATCAAAGAGAGTATTGCACTGCTTATCTCGAAAGAGAACGGCTGTAAAATGTGCGTTGATGTCCACAAAGGGATTGCAAAGATGCTGGGGATGAGCGAAGAACGCATTGAAGAAGTACTTGAGGGCATCGATGCCATTCACACTTCCGAAGAGGAGAAAGAGCTGCTGCGATTTTGTGTCAAAGCCTCCAAAAAAGATAACTACAAAATACTAAAACAAGATATAGAAGCGATTAAATCGCTTGGCTACAGCGAATCACAGATCATTGAAGCCGTGGCCATCGTAGGTTATTTTAACTATATCAATACGCTTTCAAATGTTTTTTCCTTGGGGGAATAAGTCTTACGCTTAAGCCATTGCTGTCCCAATCGGGATAGCAAAGCCTTTAATGCCACTTAAAGTGACATCCCCTTATAATTGTGCAACTAAAATCACGGGAGATATACATGTTCGGACGCACAGAACTTAAAACTTATGACTACTCTGCTGAAGAGATGGCAGCCTTTCAATGGGCTAAAATGACAACATCAAAAGGTGTTATGTGGATCAAACTTTACGGTGACGAAACACCAAATACTGTTGCAAACTTTGCGACACTGGTCAATGACGGTTACTACAACGGTCTGGATTTTCACCGCGTTATCCCGGGCTTTATGGCACAGGGCGGATGTCCTACCGGTACCGGTACCGGCGGTCCAGGCTGGGCAATTCCATGTGAAACGGCACTGAACAAGCACCAACACGTCAAAGGGACACTTTCTATGGCACACGCAGGTCCAAACACCGGCGGTTCACAGTTCTTTATCTGTTTTGTACCTTGTCCACACCTTGACGGTGTCCACACAGTATTTGGCGGCCTTGAAGAAAATGACGCTGATTCTATGGCAGTCCTGGACAGTCTTCAGGGTCAAGACAGTATTGACCGCGTTGAAATCCTGGCTGAAAAAGCGTAATTCTCAACAATGCTAGTCCATATCTGCTGCAGTGTTGATTCTCACTTCTTTCTTGAGAAACTGCAGGCAGATTACCCCGATGAAAAACTGACCGGCTTCTTTTACGACCCCAACATTCACCCCTACTCTGAATACCGCCTGCGCTATCTTGATGTCAAACGTTCCTGCAAAACTCTTGGTATTGATCTCATTGAAGGCGAATATGACTATGAAAATTGGCTGGAAGCGGTTCGCGGTCTGGAAAACGAACCGGAAAAAGGCAGACGGTGTGAGGTCTGTTTTGATAAACGCTTTGATGTCAGTGCCCATAAAGCGCTGGAGCTGGGGGAGAAAAAAATGACCACCACCCTGCTGGTCAGTCCGCTGAAATCCCAGCAGCAGCTCAAAGCCAGCGGTGATGCATTTTATGAAAGTCACGGCGTTGAGTTTATCGCCGTCGATTACCGCGCTAACGGCGGCACACAGGATCAGAGCCGTGTGACCAAAGAGCAGCAATTGTACCGTCAGGATTACTGCGGCTGTCTTTTTGGTCTTACCATGCAGCGCGAACAGCAGGATCGTCTGATGGATGAAATGTTTTCACCAATCAACAACCATATTTTACCCGCCTCCATCGAAGAGCGTCTGGTGATGTATGAAAAACGGATGAAGCTTGAGGATGATGAGATCGATTACCGCATTATCAAAGAGAAATTTCTCAACTACCGCCAGTTCAGCTGTAAAGTCATTCTGGGCAAATCCGACGTTATCCCCGCCTATGCACTAAGCTACTCGACACTGCCTCGTAAAAAGGCTCAGGGACGCATTGAGTACAGCATTAAGAAAGTACACTATATGAACCGTGACGAAATCCGTATTATCGATCTTGCAACATTTAATGCGCTTGCTGATGCCGATTTTTCCAGTGTCACTGAATTAATCTATAACCCGCTGCCGTTAGAAAAAGAGCAGCATCTTCGTTCACAAATCTCTTCTTCACCTTATGATATGACACCAATTATTATCCTCGAGAGTGTTCCGGATAGAAAAATCACACTCCATCTTGATGCCAAAGTCTATGAAGATACGAAAGAAAAACTGATTATTCTTTCTTAAAGTGTTGCTACTGCTTTTATTAGTGCATTTCATAAAAAGCAATCATTAACTATTTTTTAGATAAAATCATCAACTTTTATACTTTTACAAAAAGGTTTTCCAATGATCATGGATGTTGTTCAAATACAAAAAATTCTGCCTCACCGTTTCCCGTTTCTGCTGATTGACAGAGTCACTTCACTGACCCCCGAAGAGGAGCTGATCGGATTTAAAAATGTGACTGTGGGCGAACAGATTTTTGAAGGCCACTTTCCGGGCCATCCGATCTATCCGGGTGTAATGATCCTGGAGGGTATGGCACAGGCCGGCGGTATCCTGGCATTTGAGAGCATGCATCTGACGGAAGAAGAGGCAGCTCAAAAAGTTGTCTATTTTATGAGTATTGACAGAGCAAAGTTTCGCAGTCCGGTCCGTCCGGGAGACCGTCTTGAGTACCGCATGGGTGTCATCAAACATAAAGGATCTATCTGGATCCTCTCAGGCAAAGCCTATGTGGATGACAAACTCGTTTCCGAAGCGGAACTTAAAGCTATGATCGTTGATAAATAAGGCATAACATGAGCAAGATATCGCCACTGGCTGTCATCGAAGAGGGAGCTGTCATCGAAGAAAATGTCACGATTGCCCCTTTTTGTTTTATCTCATCACAAGCGAAAATCGGTGAAGGCACGATTATTGATCATGGTGCCTGCATCTATGGAAAAACCACCATCGGAAAACACAACCATATCTTTTCGCATGCTGTACTCGGTTCCATCCCCCAGGATCTTAAATTTAACGGTGAAGAGGTTGAGCTGATCATCGGTGATCACAATACAATCCGTGAATTCACTCTTTTTAATCCCGGTACGGAAGGCGGCGGCAGTGTTACACGGGTCGGCTCGCACAATCTTTTTATGGGCTATGTCCATTTGGGTCATGACGTCATCATCGGCGACCACTGTATCCTTGCCAACGCAGCAACGCTGGCAGGTCATGTTGTCATGGGTAATCATGCGGTCATCGGCGGGATAACACCGATCCATCAGTTTGTCAATATCGGTGACTATGCTATGGTCGGCGGTGCTTCGGCACTGGCTCAGGATGTTCCGCCGTACTGTATGGCTGAAGGAAACCGTGCCACCCTTCGCGGTCTTAACCTGACCGGACTGCGCCGCCATATTGAACGCAGTGAGATCGATGCACTCAAATCAGCGTATCGTGATCTGTTTGAATCCGGTCAGCCGCTTAAAGAGACCGCTTCAGAACTGCTTGAAACGACACAGAGTGAACATGTTAAAAATATCTGCAGCTTTGTACTTGAGACCAAACGCGGAATTCCGTTTGAGAGGAAAAATTAATGAGTCATAGACATTGCAGTTTCTGTGAAGCCACAGAAACTGAAGAGAACCCGCTTATTGCCGGAAATGGTGTTTATATCTGTAAAAACTGTGTCTTTTCAGCCTATAAAATCATGTTTGGAGATGCCGGAGAGCATGCATCGGATGAACTGCTTGACGCAGTTATGGAGTTGATGACACCCAAGGAGCTGAATGGCTTTTTAAGCGAATATATCATTGGCCAGGAGAGTGCCCGCAAGCTGCTCTCTGTTGCCGTATATAACCACTACAAACGTATTTTCAAACACGATGTTGTCAAAGATGATGATACCGAAATCGCAAAATCCAATGTGCTGCTGATCGGACCGACCGGAAGCGGAAAAACACTGATGGCACAGACCATTGCCCGCGTTCTTAACGTTCCCATTGCCATTGCGGATGCGACAAGCCTGACGGAAGCGGGATACGTCGGTGAAGACGTGGAAAACATTTTAACCAAACTGCTTCAGGCCGCTGACGGTGATGTCGAACGTGCCCAGCAGGGCATTCTGTTTATTGATGAGATCGACAAGATATCGCGTATGAGTGAAAACCGTTCCATCACACGTGACGTCTCCGGAGAAGGTGTTCAGCAGGCATTGTTGAAGATCATCGAAGGGGCACAGGTCAATCTTCCGCCGAAAGGCGGACGCAAGCATCCGAACCAGGAGTTTGTTCAAATCGACACATCGGGAATACTTTTCATCTGCGGCGGCGCCTTTGACGGTATAAAGGATATCATCAAGCGCAAGCAGGGTGAAAACGTACTTGGGTTCGGTCACGATAAAAAGACAAAAAAAGAGCAGGAAGCGACGATGGATATGGTTGAACCGGATGATCTGATCCACTACGGTCTTATCCCTGAACTTGTCGGCCGTCTTCCGATTATCGCATCACTCAGCGAGATCAGTGAAGAAGATATGGTCCGTATTTTAACGGAACCGAAAAACTCGCTGACCCGACAGTACGCCAAACTCTTTGCCATCGATGATGTTGAACTCACCTTTGATGACGAGGCGCTCAAGGCAATAGCCAAAAAAGCGATTGACCGTCAAACCGGAGCACGCGGTTTAAGAGCCATTTTGGAAGAGAACATGATCGACATTATGTATGAACTTCCTGAGTACAGCGGATATGAGGTACTCATTACCAAAGAGGTGATCGAACAGGGTGAACAACCTGTTTACATTAAAAAGAATACTAAAAAAATAGCAT
>DAOWOG010000217.1 GCA_030642185.1 Helicobacteraceae bacterium
AGAAGTACCAACGCAGAGTATGTGTTTCTCTCTATCGCCCGAAGGGAGGGAAGAAGAAGCACGATCTTCGCCTTTTTTTCTTATCAACGTGGCTTATGCCATGCCTCAAAGAAAGAAAAGGCAAATCTCATACTTCTTCTTCCCTCTGAGACTGACTAGGATTTTTAGAGGTGCCCTTAAATGAAGATGATTGCAGTACTCATGCAAAAAAGCGATACTTCTTCGCATCAATACTTTTATAATAGTCCGAGTGGCCGTTTCGCAGTGGCTTGATGGTTCTCAAAGCCTAAAAAAGGCGAAGCGAGTGTTTCATTAGGCCACAATCTCTCAGGTGTTAACCCTCAAACAAGACCGCCGCACACAAAAACAACTACGTAATTCACCAAATGAATATGTAGAACCCCCTAATATGCGATTAATCGCACCACTCAGGCTATAAAAAGATTATACTCAAAGATCGTTTGAATCACAATAAAAATAACACTTAAAATACCAGACCGATTGTAAAACGCAAGTGATGTTCATCTTTTGTATTGTCATTGTGAATGTACTCCAACCCAAACGGAATCGGCATTTTATTCATCCACAAAGTATCTGCTGTTAGGCCCAATGTCTGCTCATGATAAATCGTTGTTTTTGTATTAAAATCCTCAATATCGTAGTAACGGTATTTCAGATAAAAAGCTTCACGCCGAAGTGAGACAGGAAAGGTAAAAAAGTAGAATGATCCGTTAAATACTTTTTTCAACGACGCTTCAGCAACAGCACCTTCTTTAATGTAGCGTGTCGTATCAATCGCAGGCATAATAATCGTTGAGGGATCAAGCACGAATTGATTTTGATACGCTGTCAATTTAATACCGCGATCATAGGGGTCCTCGATGTTCACTTTTGCATCGGATGTTGAATACTGCGCCCCAAACCCAAGGTAAAATTCATAAGGCAGGTCATGCTGAAAATCATACGTTCCGCCATATCCGGTATCACCCCGATCAACCGTACCGTACAGCGCCAGTTGGTTAACAAAATTGTTAAACATTGATGTGCCGTATCGCTCTTTTTTAGCGATCTCCCATGTCAAAGAGGCCGGTTCACGGGCATTTGAATCATAATCAAGATAGTAAGAGAGTGTCACGTCACTGCTGATATAGCCCATTTTAAGCAGCTCCAGACGCGCATAGGCACTTACACCAAACCCGCGATCACTCACATTGACATCACGTTGTCGGGGACTCTGATCGATTGGGTCCATATAGTAACGCGTGTTATCAGTGTCACCGCTCTCCAAAACACCATAGGCACTTACACCGAAATTCAATATACTTTGACTATTATTATAAGAGACTCCGGCCAGCGTCACTTCATTCAAATTTCGTTCAATAAAAACGGAGGCACTGTTCTGTGAAAGCGGGTCGGCAAAAACTGCACTGAAATTAAAGAGCACTCCCTTGTCACTGCTGTATCCGATCCACGGGAACAGTGCACTGTAATGCATATCAAGCAGCGGAGTATAGTTTTCATCAAGATTTACTTCCGTCTCAATACTTCTGTTTATGTCCGCCAAATACATTTTATTGTCAAAATAGGGTTCTGATTCAAAAAAATGCACCATATCATACGGAGCTTCATCCTGTGCGTCCACGGATGCGATCAGATAATGATACGCATCACTGCCGATCGTGGCCAATAACACCTTATCGTCATTGACAAGACGTGCCTCGACAATATTATCACCACCGTTTACACGTTCAATTTCCCCCCGATCATAACGGTAGAGGGATGATCCATGTTCGCTATTTGCGATGAAGTAGATTCTCCCTTTAGAGTCCACATCCGAGACAATTCCGTAATAACCGTCCACTACAAACAGCGGCGCTCTGTTTTTGTATAACGTTCGCTTTTTACCTTTCTGCACAAAATAGTAAAGATTGTCATCACGATCGATATAAACCGATGAATTCACCTGAGCATAAAATGTGTCTCCGACATACAGCTGCGGCTGATCAAATGAAGAAGGCACATCAAAATAGACCGCCTTGCCATCACTGAGATAGCCCTGTATCATCTTTGAAGCCGTTCCCTCAACAATATGACCGGTATCATCAAAAAGACCCTGATAGATTTTCGTCGGATTGGTATAGGCACCGCTCTGCGTATAATATCTGCCATCAACGTTTAACACTTTGCCTGCGCGATAGCTTTCACGCTGATGTGAAAGTGCTCCGGAACTTTTGGAAAGCTTTAGCAATTCAGGGGCACGGTATCGATCGGAGATTAAAAAGAAGAGTTCATCTTTGTCCGCATTCAAAGAACTGAAATACTGCGATGCTGCGATCTCTTTTCCTTTGGCTTTTTCAAAACCCTCATACTGTTTTAAAAGCCAGAGATTATAATCACTCAGAGCCGTCTCAAAATTGATGCCGAATGTCTGCTGAAAGATATGGTTGGTACGAAACGGCCAGAGCCATGAACCTGAGTGGTTCCAGAAATAACGATTTGTTCTGTCCAGCCCAAAACGCTCTGCGAGATAGAGCTGAAAAAAACCGCCGATGATATAGAACTGATCACCATAGGGGAAGAAATAGTTGGCATTATAGAGCCGCTCCGGAGTGATCTGACCGGCAGCTGCCTGTAAGAGTGTTTCTGCCTTAAAACGTCCGCTGTAAAGCCGCCCGCCGTTGCCGTTCCATGACTCATTGAGTACCGCATTGCCTTCAAGCAAAAAAGAGGACTCTGTCAAGTTCGGAACCGTAAAAAAAGGAAAGAAGAAAAAGGTAAATCCCGTATTGCCAAGATAGTCATGTCCCACTCTGGAGATCGTGCTCTTTTTAGGATTTAACTGATAGTTATGGGCACTCTCATGATAAAGCAGCATCCTAAGCCATGAGGTCGATGTAAAATAGTCTACTCTGCTGGTTCCGCCGATATAATTGATCTGTTTGTTCAGCGGGAATTGTGTCGAGAAACCGTTGGCGATCTGATTGTTTTGCGAGATTAGTCCAACATAGAGTGTACTATCGAGTTCAAAACCGTAACTCTGTTCAAATGCATGTTCAATAAGCGGTCCCAATGTTGCAGCCTGTGTTGCAGAAGGCAAGTTTTGTTCTGTATGAATAAGCTGAGTGTTGCCGATCGTTGATTTAAAGTAATCTTCATCATTGGAAACAACATCTGCCGCTTTCAGCGTTATTATCACACTTAAAAAAAGCAGCAATACACGCATTAAGATCTCCTGTTTACGGTGTTACATCAAAAAATTGAAACTCAGGATGATTGTTAAATTCATTTTCATACATAATAATTACGTATGCTTTGCCGTTTACAATATCTTGTGCAGCAGATTTCAATGCATTTCTTTTATCCCAAATTTCAACTAATATATTTCCACCACCTTCTATATTATCTGTATCTGTGAATTCCCCCAGTGTTAAAAAATCTGACTCATATGTATAGCCGTTATTAATCTTGAGTTTTAGTTCATCATCGCCATCTATAGCATTCACAACTTGAATAATTGCACGAGTAGCAATAAGATCATCTTTACTTGGCCCATCAAGTTGTAACGGATCAACCTGTTTTGAATCATTCCCCATAGATATTAAAATTTTCATTCCATCCACTGGTACGACATTGGTCCAAGAGCGACCAAAGACCTGCTGATAATAGATATCAAGCTTGTCATTTTCAATCCAAGATACAGATCTGGAGTTATCTTTGGCATAAGCGATAGATATATTGAACTCATTACTGCCATTTTTCTTTACAATAACATTCATATCCTCTTGAACATTTCTTGCATTAAAAAACTTAAATTCCTGTGTACCGCTTACCGTATTGTTTTTACTGCTGCT
>DAOWOG010000304.1 GCA_030642185.1 Helicobacteraceae bacterium
ATCAGTTGTGTGTACTGAGAACCAAAGTCCAGAACAATAATACTAACGTCTTTCAAAGCAGTTCCTTTTTAATGTTTAATATAGAGGCCAAGCATCTCATACTGAATGTACCAAACAATAATTGATGCGATATAACCGACCAAAATTGTCCAGGAAAACTTCATATGTGCACCAAAGGTGTAAATACCCTTGAGTTTACCCATAACACCGACACCTGCAGCAGAACCAAAAGCAATCAATGATCCACCGACACCAGCAGTCAATGTCACTAACATCCACTGTCCAAGCGGAAGGTCAGGATTGGCTTTTAGTACGGCACTCATCACCGGAACATTATCAACAACTGCCGAAAGAAAACCGACACCGATGTTGACCGCTGTCGGAGAGAAGATCTCATACAATTTAACCGCATGACCCAAGAATCCTGCAAAGTGAAGTGCGCCGACTGCTGCCAAAATACCGAAGAAAAAGAGCAACGTATCATTTTCGATCTTGCTGACGGAACTGTAAATCTGAATATCAACATCATGGTGTCTTTTTAATGTGTATGCATAAAGTTTAAGAACAGAGAGTCCAAACAACATACCCCACATTGGCGGAAGGTGCATCACTTGTTTACTGATAACAGCCAGTGCTATTGTCATAACCCCCATAAAAATAATAACCCTGCCGCCTTTTAAAATTTTATTATCTTCTGCACTGCCTTCCACTTCTTTGACCGGATGACCTTCCGGAACAAAACGGCTCAATAAAAAGGCCGTAATTCCCCAGCCGATAATCGATGCCGGAAATAAGAAGAGAAAGTCCACAAAGCTTCCTTTGTTTGCCGTCCACGCCATCAAGGTCGTAATATCACCGAATGGACTCCATGCCCCGCCGGCATTGGCAGCAACTACGATATTAATCGCAGCCGGAACTAGAAATGCTTTATTCGTTCTATCAATGGTGATTAACACCGTTGATAAGATTAATGCCGTCGTTAAGTTATCTGCCACCGGTGAGATAAAGAATGCCATAATACCTGTCACCCAAAAGAGCTGACGGTATCCGTATCCTCTTGAAATCAACTTCTCTTTTAAGGCATTAAAAACATTCCGTTCTATTAATGCTTCTATATATGTCATCGCAACAAACAAAAAGAAGAAGATCTCTGAGATCTCCAGAATCAGGTGGGCGATCTCATTTTCAAACGGCTGCATATTTAAGCCGTTAATGGCGTAATAGCCTCCCAGCAGCATAAACAGTAAAGTACCGGTAAACAGTGCAGGTTTTGCCTTGTTAATATGGTATTTTTCTTCGGCAGCGATAAAGTAGTACCCGATAATAAAAATACCCAGCAGCAGCCAGCCAAACGGTTCAGTAGCCAGATCTATAGCATGTCCTTCAACAGCACGTGTCATTGTATCTCCTCTAAGATATATAGTGTACCCCTATGGATGTTTTGCGTGCCAGAGCCGATTTAACGATCTCCCTGGCTGTCAAAAGGCGCAGTTTCAACAAGCGGCCTATCTTTTTGACCAGCATTGCATCGATCTCCTCTTTTGCTTCACGCAATCCGTCGTGTGTACGTACGATAGAAACTTTGTCCCACATTATACGGCGCAGTCTATCTTTTTTCGCTTTATCGCCCTCTCGTATCAACACTTCTTCAGTCACCTGAACGATTTGCGGACACTCTGTTGCTTTAAAAGCAAGTACTTTTTTTGCAGCACGCCGGGCAAATACCAAACCTTCCAGCAGCGAATTGCTTGCAAGACGGTTGGCACCGTGTACTCCGGTTGACGCCACTTCTCCAATGGCATACAGGCCTTTTACACTTTCCACTTCGCCATCAAGATTGGTCTTGATTCCACCGATAGCATAATGAAATGCCGGCGAAATGGGAACGCGTTGGCGTGGCAGATTAAATCCGAGTGCATTCAAATTCAGGTAGATATTCGGAAAACGTTTCTGAAAATATTCATTGTCAAATTTTTTAAATGAGAGATAGACCTGCTGATGATGTTTCTGGCTGTAGTCAAAAATGGCACGGCTGACAATGTCACGCGGCGCCAATTCCCCGTGTTCATCATAATCGAACAAAAAGCGATAGCCGTTTTCATCCTCGACGATAGCACCTTCACCGCGCAGTGCTTCACTGAGAAGCTGTTTTTGAACCGAAGTATTGCCAACATAAACGGTAGGATGAAACTGCATCATCTCCATCATCTCAAGTTTGATGTTTTTCTCGACACAAATCCCCTGTATATCCCCGCTGATACTATAGGCATTCGTATGAAACTCATAAAGTGATCCCACTCCGCCGCTCGCAATAATAACGTGGCCTGCCCTGATCTGCCTGCGTGTTCCTTTGTAGTCGACAAGGACCCCGCATGCCTGCTCCTCTTCGATCAGCAGATCAATCACCGTTGCTTCGGAGAGCATCGGATGCGGATTTTTGCCAAGCAGAAAATGGTGAATATGGCGTCCGGTGGCATCTCCGCCCGCATGCAAGATACGATTTTCGGAATGGGCGGCCTCTTTAGTATAGAGAAGGTGCCCTGCATCATCTCTGTCAAACTCAAAGCCTCGCGTGATCAGGTCATCAATCACATCCTGGCTCTGATGACTGAGCACTGAGACAGCCTCAGCATTGCACATACCGGCACCGGCATTCATTGTATCACTGATATGCACCGGAATATCAGCATCATTACGCGCTGTTGTTATCCCGCCCTGAGCATAAAAGGTGTTACATTCCCAGGGTTGGGCTTTGTTGATAATAAGCACTTTTTTACTCGTCGGCAGATGCAGTGCGGCATACAGTCCGGCAATCCCCGCACCTACAATCACAACATCATACTGCATCATAACGATCCTTGAACGCTAACGCTGAGTTCACCTCAGTGGCGAGCTCTGCGTTTTTAGCGTGGCTCAACGGACTTTGTTCGTCGGGCGTGTTAATAATTGCCTCATAAAAAGGGTCCCCTTTGTATCCGCATCCAGTCAAACTTAACAAAGCTGTCGTTATAATAAAAATATGA
>DAOWOG010000166.1 GCA_030642185.1 Helicobacteraceae bacterium
GCAAAAGCTGCTCCTAAAACTGCAGTTGCCAAACCGGCTGCAAAGGCTGCTCTTAAAACTACAGCTGCCAAACCGGCTGCAAAGGCTGCTCCTAAAACTGCAGCTGCCAAACCGGCTGCAAAAGCTGCTCCTAAAACTGCAGCGGCCAAACCGGCTGTAAAAGCTGCCCCTGAAACTGCAGCTGCCGGTGCAGATATGATCGATATCGCTGAAGCTCAAATGGATGCAACGACAGATACTGTTGTCAGGGCACTTAACACATTAAGTGATCAGCTTGAAAAATCACGTGAGAGCGGTTCAGACAGAGCCAAAGCAATCGTCAAAGGTTTTGGCGGCGAAAATAAAATTGCCGAGCTTATCGAAGACCTTGCCGGTTATATGGGTGAAGCAGCAGCTGCCGGTATGACGATGGGTACAACACCGATCGTTGTTATGGCCGGTGCAGCCAAAGGTATCTATAAAAAGATTACTGAATAACCCAGCAATAATTTTTCTTCTAATGCAGAGGTCTTCCTCTGCAGCTATCCTGCACTATTTTATATCTAAGTTTTTTTTGTTACAATCTTTTTAGGGCACCTCTAAAAACTTATTCAAGGATAGCGATGCAAATCGATAACACCCTCCTCCAGCGTCTTGAAAAACTTTCTCATGTTAAGATTGCTGATGACAAACGCGAAGAGATCATCGGACAGCTCAGTGAAATCGTTTCATTTGTTGATAATCTCTCAGAACTTGATACACAAAATGTGGATGATGCCTTTGCAATGACATCCAACGGCACAGCATTACGTGAAGATACACCTTTTAATAATCCGCAGATCAATGATGACATCCTCAAGCATTCGCCCCACAGCGAAGATCACTTCTTTATCGTTCCCAAAATAATCGAGTGATCTATGGTCCATATCTATGGAATCAAAAATTGTGACAGTGTTAAAAAGGCGATCAAATTTTTTAAAGAGAACAATCTTGACTTCGAGCTTATTGACTTTAAAAGCACTCCTGTCGACTGTGACAAAATCAAGACATGGCTGAAAGACACCGAGATCAAAACACTCTTTAACAGCCGCAGTACCATTTATCGAACGCTGGGCTTGAAGGCTTTAAATCTTCAGGATGACGAAAAAGCCCAATGGCTTTGCAAAGAGAACCTTCTGATCAAGCGACCTGTCATAGAGTATAATGACAAGCTTATAGTTGGTTTCAACTCCACACAATATGAAGGAATTTTTCTATCATGAGCCAAACACTAGACATTCGAAAACTACTTAAAAGCGTTGTTGCCTATAAGGCATCAGACCTGCACCTTGTTTCAAGAGCTGAACCTCAAATTCGTATTGACGGTCGTCTTGTCGCTTTAAACCTGCCGATCCTTGACGGAAAGATGATTGAAGGTATGGCTTATTCCATTCTAACAGAAAAGCAGAAAAAACTGTTTGAAGAGGAAAATGAAATTGACTTTGCCATCGTTCTTCCGGACATCGGACGATTTCGTGCAAACTACTACAAAACAATGGGTGACATTGCCTGTGCTTTTCGTATTATTCCGATTGAGATCCCCTCACTCGATCAACTTAATGCCAAAAAGATTTTTAAAAAGTTGATTAAACGCGAAAAAGGGCTGATCCTTGTCACCGGACCGACCGGAAGCGGTAAGTCTACAACGCTTGCAGCAATGCTTAACGAGATCAATGAAACCGAACAGCGTCATATCATTACTGTTGAAGACCCGGTTGAGTTTGTGCATAGCAATAAAAAATGTCTTTTTTCTCATCGAAATGTCGGGACGGATACCGCATCTTTTTCCAATGCACTGAAATATGCGATGCGTGAAGACCCGGATGTCATCCTGATCGGGGAGATGCGTGATAAAGAGACGATCGAGGCAGCGATGACAGCTGCTGAGACAGGGCACCTGGTTTTCGGAACACTGCATACCAATTCATCAGCACAAACTATTAACCGTATTATTGATGTTTTCACCGGTGATGAACAGCCGCAGGTTCGGGCACAGCTCTCCACTTCTATTGTCGCCATTATTTCACAGGCGCTGCTGCCTCGCATAGGCGGGGGCCGTGTAGCAGCACAGGAAATTCTAATCACCAATCCCGCAGTCGCCAACCTGATCCGTGAAGACAAAGTACATCAAATCTATTCGCAAATGCAGTTAAATCAGCTGGAGACCGGAATGGTCACACAGACTCAGGAGCTTTTAGAATTAGTCAAGAAGAAGGTTGTCAGCAAAGCACATGCAGTACAGTTCTCAAATCGTCCTGAAGAACTTTTACGTGTTCTCGAGAATGTTGTAATTTAATTTTTAGGGTTAGTTATATAATGGGGTTGAAGCCCCGTTATTTTGTAGCATCTTTCAGTGTGTCTGCAATTAAGAAAGCCAGTTCGAGTGACTGGTCTGCATTGAGACGCGGATCACAATGTGTATGGTAGCGACTGTTTAGATCTTCTTCCGTCACCTGAAAAGATCCGCCAAGACATTCCGTAACATTTTTACCGGTCATTTCCAAATGAACGCCCCCTGCAAATGTACCTTCTGCTTTATGAACCTGGAAAAACTGTTTCATCTCGGTAAGAATAGCGTCGACTTTACGTGTCTTATAACCGTTGCTTGACTTGATGATATTGCCATGCATCGGATCACAACTCCAGACTACCTTTTGTCCTTCACGCTCAACAGCTTTGATCAGCTTAGGCATTCCTTCAGCCACTTTATCTGCACCCATACGTACAATGACATTGAGTCGTCCGGCTTCATTGTCAGGGTTGAGTGCATTAATCAACTCTACCAGTTCATCCGGATCCATAGACGGTCCTGCTTTCACTGCAATCGGGTTCTTGACTCCACGCAGAAATTCAACATGAGCACCGTCAAGCTGTCGTGTTCTGTCACCAATCCACAACATATGCGAGGAGACGTCATACCAATCGCCTGTTAACGAATCCTGACGCGTAAATGCCTCTTCATAATTCAGCAGCAATGCCTCATGAGAAGTATAGAAATCAGTTTCGCGCAGTGTACGGTAGGTTTTGGATGTAACACCACATGCAGCCATAAAGTTCAAAGACTGCTCAATCTGTTCGGCAAGATCTTCATATTTCGCCGAAACATCACTTTGATGGGCAAAATCGAGATTCCATTTATGGACTTCATGCAGATCTGCCAAACCGCCCGAAGCAAAGGCCCGTACCAGGTTCAGTGTTGCAGTAGACTGATTGTATGCATGGATCATACGCTCAGGATTCGGAATACGTGCAGCATCATTAAACTCTATGGCGTTGATGATGTCACCGCGATAGCTGGGAAGACTGACACCCTCTATGGTTTCAAAGTCTGAAGAGCGCGGTTTGGCAAACTGACCGCCAAGGCGCCCTACTTTCACAACCGGAAGGCCGCTGGCAAACTGCATAACAACCGACATCTGTAAAAGTACTTTAAACGTATCACGAATATTATCCGCATGAAACTCAGAAAAACTCTCGGCACAATCTCCACCCTGAAGCAAAAATGCTTTGCCGTTTGCAACATTGCCAAGCTGTTGCTTGAGTGTGCGTGCCTCACCTGCAAATACAAGAGGAGGATATTGTTTTAATTCGGCTTCTACCCGTTTGAGATGCTCAGCATCCGGGTAAGTCGGCTGCTGAAGTATTGGTTTATCTCTCCAGCTTGATGGTGTCCATTTGCTCATAATTTAACCTTAGTCAATGTACTTTTTTATCGATATATTTTAGAGGTGCCCTTTAGTAAGTCCCATACTGTCTATTACATCAAATTTAAAGCGAAATTTTAACCGAAATATCCTAAAAACAGACTGATTATTATTAAGAGGTGTCTTTATTACAATTAGTAATTTGGGGGCAATGTCAGCTAAAAGTTCTTTTTATGCTTCTATTGCTATAATTAGCTTCATTAAAACAGGGTAGCAGATACGCTGAATACGCTCTGCTATTTTCAGGATAAAAGTATGGATTTTAACTATTTTGACCTTGTCGTTGCAGTTGTGATTCTACTCTTGGGGCTCAAGGGTATTATCAACGGATTCTTTAAAGAGCTCTTTGGACTGGTAGGAATCATCGGGGGTATTTTCATTGCATCACGACTTGGAGATCAGGTCGGACAGATGTTGAGTGACAAGCTCTTTCATTTCGAAAGTCAGTCAGCGACTGCTTTTACAGGATTTCTGCTTACTTTTGTCCTCTTTTGGATAGTGATGATCATCGTCGGTATGCTCTTCAAAAAGCTCGGCAGTGCCAGCGGACTCGGTGTTGTCGATAAATTTTTCGGTTTTGTCATCGGAAGCGGGAAATTTTTCCTGATCGCCTCTGTTATCGCCTATGCTGTCTATAATATTGAAGCGGTCAAGACAAACCTTGAGGGACCGCTTGAAGGAAGTATTGCATTTCCGTTGATGGTTGAGACAGGCAGCTACATTATGCATCTGGATACGGCTGAGCTTGGAGAGGATGTTGAAAAGGGCGTCAAATCAACCAAAGAGGCACTGGCTTCAACCGTGGATAAAGCAAGTGATACTGCCGGTGACATCCTCGTCGATCACTCCAAACAGCTTGTAGAAGATGTCAAATCCCATGTTGAAAACAACAACGCACATTAAGGAAAGCAGTTTCAATGTCAACC
>DAOWOG010000240.1 GCA_030642185.1 Helicobacteraceae bacterium
GAGCTTTATGAACGTAACAGTAACGAGTGAAGATCTGGCAAATATAGAGTTGTCGGATCTCGATGTCACCAAAATAGATTACAGCAAATACACAGAGATGGCCATCGATTATGGAACCGAGTACGGCATAAAGATCATCGGTGCGATACTGATCTTTGTCATCGGAAAAATGATCGCAAAATCATTGGGCAGGCTGGTCCGCAGGGTGATGGAAAAGTATGAAGTCGAAACGACACTGATTCAGGTGGCGCAGAGCAGTGTCTATTATGCGCTCTTAATTGTTGTCGTTATGGCGGCAATCAGTCAGTTAGGCATACAAACGACCTCATTTATGGCGATTCTGGGTGCGGCCGGTCTGGCCATCGGGCTGGCACTTAAAGACACGCTTTCCAATATCGGTGCGGCAGTGGTGATTTTGGTGTTCCGTCCTTTTAAGGTGGGTGACTATATCAATGCGGGCGGAGCAGAAGGAACTGTGGACCAGATCAATCTTTTTACGACCACGATCAGTCCGGTCGATAATCGTACTGTCGTCGTACCGAACTCGGCGATCGCCGGCGGTAACATCACAAACTTTTCATCCAAACCGGTTCGCCGTATAGATCATGCGGTAGGAATCGGCTATGACGATGACATTAAAAAAGCCAAAGAGGTTATGTACGGTGTGATCAGCAAGAATGCTGCTACTCTTGAAGATCCCGCACCGTTGGTCGCGGTGACGGATCTTGGTGAGAGCAGTGTCAACTTTACGGTACGTGCCTGGGTAAAATCGGAAGATTACTGGGATGCCTATTTTGAAATTATCGAAGAGATTAAATTAGCATTGGATGAAAACGGAATTTCGATTCCATATCCGCAAATGGATATTCATACAGCCAGCGCAGAAGAAACAACAACAAAGGAAAGTTAATTGAAAAAAATCGTAGTCAGTCTTGTGGCGTTAGCCGCTATGGGCCTTGCAGCTGAGACAGATGTTGACAGGATCAAGGCACAGA
The DNA here is from genome assembly GCA_030642185.1 of Helicobacteraceae bacterium. GTDB lineage: Bacteria > Campylobacterota > Campylobacteria > Campylobacterales > Sulfurimonadaceae > 4484-230. The sequence goes on from DAOWOG010000240.1 coordinate 996, forward strand.
TAGCCGCAAATGAGGCGGAAGCTGATACATTGAAAAAAGAGTTGGCTGCAGCAGTCGGTCCGGAACCGGAACCGTTGAAAACGCATGCAGAACTAGGGTATATTAAGACAACCGGAAATACCAAGACAACATCATTTGCCGGTGTTTTAAATATCTCCAAGGCATTTGGCGATCATATGCTTCGTTTTGATGCGGAGGGTTATTACTCGGAAGATGACGGAAAAGAGACTAAAAACCGTTGGAAGACAATAGCAAACTATGACTATCCGGAGACGTCAGCATGGGCATTTAACTATTTGATCGGTTACGAAGTCGACAAATTTTCCGGATTTGATTCACAGTTTTATACCGGTCCGGGTGTTAAGTGGAAAGCGATTGAGCCGCCGGCGCATCAGCTTGATTTTCAGGCCAATGTCCTTTATTCAGAGGATGAAATTGAAGATACGGACGTTAGTGGAGGTACGAATGATTATGCTTCCGTTCAGGCCAAGCTGGATTATAACTGGCAGATCAGTGAGAGCTGGAAGTTTATCCAGATCGCCTCTTACCGTGTCGAGGTAGATGAGCTTGATAACTACTTTATCTATTCAAAAACAGCAGTAGAGAGTAAAATCAGCGATATTTTCTCACTGGGTGTCAATTATACGATTGATTATAAAAATGAAGCTCCGGCAGACAAGGTTCGCACAGACAAGACTTTCCTGATCTCATTGATCATCGATTACAACCCGCTCCTTCCATTTTAATTGAGAGGGTAAACGAAAGAGGCTTTCTTTTCCCCTCTTTCACTTTTCACTTTTCACTTTTCACTTTTACAGCGGCGTGCCAAAGTGCCACAAAAGCCAACAATGCAACCACCGCAGCACTTAAAAACAGCTCGTTTGGCCAGATTTCATAAATATAACCCGAACTGACTGCTCCAAAAAATCCGCCCAGTCCATAGCTGAGACCGAAGAAAAACTGCTGTGCCAGTTTACGTTCTGTGTAGAGTGAAAACAGATAGCTGATCGCTGCCGTATGAAACAGGGCGAAACTGAGTGCATGCAGACTTTGTGAAAAATAGAGGATCATCAGGTTGTCTGCATAAAGATAGACCAGCAGCCAGCGAAATACTGTTCCCAGGACAGCAAATTGCAATAGTCCAAGCAGATTGCGCCGCAGCAGAGGCCCCTGAAAATAAAAGAGCAGGATCTCAACGATCACGCCGAATGACCAGAGATAAATGGTCGTTTCCATCGAGATACCGCGGTCGGTTTCATAGATGGTGAAAAAGTTGTAAAAGGGACCGAAACTGACCTGCATTAAAATCAGGCCAAGCCATAGGCTCCAGCGCTTAAGCGGATTAAAGGCAGCTTTTGGTGCTTCCTCATGATGTGGTGAAATTTCATCGTTCTCGAGCCGTACAATGGTATAGCCAAATATAGCCGTGAGCAGGGTCATGGCGGCAAGAAATCCTATGGCAACTTCGGGGCTGCTCAACACCTTGACAAGCAGCAGTGCCACTGCAATAAAACCGATCGATCCGAAGAGACGGATCTTGCCGTAACGCTCTTTGCCTATGACTAAAAGGGCAATAACTTCGATATAGGGCAGTATCAGGCTCAACCCGATACCGATGCCGATGTTGGCAATCAAAAGTGCCCAGAATGAGTGCAGTGCCGGGAAAAAAGCCAGTGCGCTTAAGACCATTAAGATCAGTGCGGCATTGAAGATTGACCGGTTAAGCTGTAGACCTTTTATAAAGGCAAAAGGAACCACAAAACGTACCAGCGGGGCGGCAGCAAAAATAATACCGATCTCTGAAGGGGTATAGCCGACAAGAGAGAGAACTTTTGGCATAAAGATGATGTAGACGGCAATAATGGCAAAGTAGAAGAAGTAAAAGGCGGCGATTAAAAATGCTAGCATTGATCAGGAACAGGAAAAAAGGGAGGGGAAACTAGTTTCCCGCATCTTTCTCATAGATAACGGCGGTACCGCTGAGCAGATCATGCAGTGCACGTTTGTCTTTTCGAAACAGTCCGATAAAAAAACCTATCAGGGACAAGAATGAGACCAGATAGCCCAGAAAGCGCACAACAAGTTTAATCAGGGATGCCCGTTCAAGGGTTTTGGCATCGACAACCCGGATACGTGCCATTTTCATTCCCGGGCTCTGTCCTGTTTTTCTCCACAGAAAAACGGTGATCCCCATCCAGATAAGGATCTGTAAAATTGAAGCAAGCGGATCGGGTGCATTTATCTGTGCCGCTTCAGTATGTGTAAATACATCTATCGCTCCGGCACTTTCCATCTGATCACGCCCGAAGAGGAGCATCATAAGCAGACTGACCGGCAGACCGATAATGAACATATCGGTTGTGATTCCCATTGTCCGTGACCAAAATCCGGCATATCGTACTTTTATCTCGTCATCTGACTTTTTATCAACGGAACCGGCCCGGTTTTTCTTAATTTTTCGCCATCGCATAGGGTATTATAACCAATATTAACTCCATTGACACTTCCCGCAATACTTCAATAAAGTGACGTAAAAATCAGGTCAATCCGATGACTTTGCAAATCCCCAGCAAGAAAACTTTAATATTTGAA
>DAOWOG010000198.1 GCA_030642185.1 Helicobacteraceae bacterium
CACAACCCACCTCTACAACACAACCCTACACGACGCCCTGCCGATCTGTCACCATCACCCCCCACGGTGATATCAAGCGCGTGCCGCTGGCAGCTTACGAGAAACAGCGCCGCGGCGGAAAAGGCAAAACAGCCGTGACCACCTATGAAGATGATTTCATTGAAAACTTCTTCACCTGCATGACCCATGACACCCTGCTGTTCATTACGGATCGCGGTCAATTGCACTGGCTTAAAGTGTACCGCATTCCGGAAGGATCGCGTATCGCCAAAGGCAAAGCCGTTGTTAACCTTCTCAACCTGGTCCAGGATGAAAAAATACGTTCGATTCTGCCTACCAGTGATTTCAGTGAAGATAAATCCCTGGTCTTCTTTACACAAAACGGAATTGTGAAACGGACGAACCTGAGTGAGTTCTCCAATATTCGAAGCAATGGTGTCCGTGCGATTGTTCTTGATGATGATGATCAGCTCATTACCGCCAAAATTGCTGATCAGGACACCCAGTATCTCTTTATCCTTACCAAAGCGGCACAGTGTATCAAGTTTGAGATTTCAAAAACACGTGATCAGGGACGAACGACCCGCGGTGTACGCGGTATCAAGTTTAAACATGATAATGACGTCGTTGTTGATGCCAATGTCATCAGCAATGATGAACAGGAAATTCTCACTGTCAGTGAAAAAGGTATCGGAAAACGTACCACAGCCGGAGAATACCGCCTGACCAATCGTGCCGGCTCCGGTGTGATCGCCATGAAGCTCAACCAGAAAACAGGTGCCAATGTCGTAGGCTGTCTTATGGTGGATGAATCCATGGATATGATGGCGCTTACGACAACCGGTAAAATGATCCGTGTCGATATGCACAGTATCTCCAAATCAGGACGAAATACAAGCGGTGTATACATTGTCAAAGGTGATGATGTCGTCAATATTTCCCGCTGTCCGAAAGAAGAGAAAGACGAAGAAAACAGTGAAGAGGCAGAAGAGCTTGAAGGTGTACAGATCACCCCGGAACAGAAAAAACTCGATCTAGAATAGTAAAAAAGGAACACAATGAAAACATATAATGTCGCCGTTGTCGGTGCCACCGGTGCCGTGGGTGAAGAGATTATCCGTATTTTTGAAGAGATAGACTTTCCGTTAAACAGACTTGTCCCGCTTGCCAGCTCACGCAGTGCGGGAGGGAAAATAACCTTCAAAGGAAAAGATCTGGTTATCAAAGAGTTGACGGAGACTGTTTTTGATGAAGAGAACATCGAAATTGCACTCTTTAGTGCCGGAGGTTCGGTCTCAGCCAAATTTGCTCCCTTCGCTGCCGAAGCCGGTGCAGTTGTCATTGATAACACCAGCCACTTCCGTATGGAAGATGATGTTCCTTTGGTGGTTCCCGAAGTCAATCCTGAGGATATTGCCCAATGGCGCAACCGAGGGATCATTGCCAATCCGAACTGTTCAACCATTCAAATGGTCCAGAGCCTTAAACCGCTTGACGATGCATTTGATCTCATCCGTGTTGATGTCGCCACCTATCAGGCAACTTCCGGCGGCGGAAAAACGGCCATGGAAGAACTTGTGACACAGATGAAGGATTTTTTCAATTTTACACTTAATGACAGCCCTCATGTCAAGTTCCCACATCAGATCGCACTGAACCTCATCCCGCAGATTGATGTCTTTATGGATAACGGATTTACCAAGGAAGAGATGAAGATGGTAAGCGAGACTAGTAAAATCATGCACAAAAACATCGAAGTAGCCGCTACCTGTGTACGTGTTCCCGTACTGCGCGGTCACTCTGAATCACTGACGATGACCTTTGACAGTGCCGTCAGTGCAGATGAGGCACGTACACTATTGGAAAAAGCACCCAATATTATTGTGATTGACAACCCTCAAAAGTCACAATACCCGATGCCGGCTAACTGTGTGGATCAAAACGAGACATTCGTCGGTCGAATCCGCAATGACCTCTACCGTGAAGAGGTGTTGCATATGTGGATTGTTGCCGACAACCTGCGTGTAGGCGCTGCCACCAATGCTGTCCGAATTGCTCAAAAATGGGTTGAGATGGAAGGCGGTTCCTAATGCTTGAAAAAATGTTCGAGAGCGGCTTATGGAGCTCAAGGCTCATCGTTATTCTTGCTGTTATCTTCGGTCTTATCGGTGCGGTGATACTCTTTACCGTTGCCAGTGTTGATATCTATGAGACAGCCAAGTTTGTCATCACTACCTATCTAAACCATGCACATCCGGAGCACTTTCATGAAGATGTCGTCGGAGGCATTATCGGTGCGGTCGACCTCTACCTTATCGGCGTAGTGATGCTGATCTTCTCTTTCGGACTTTATGAGCTTTTTATCTCTGAAATAGACGCGGCAAAAGATAAAGAGGGGGAGGACAGCAAAATCTTAGCCATTCACTCCCTTGACCAGCTAAAAGACAAGATCTCCAAAGTTATCGTCATGGTGCTTGTCGTTGGATTTTTTCAAAAAGTGGCACATACCGAGTATCACGGAGCATTGGATATGTTGTACTTTGCACTCTCTATTACCGCGGTTTCCGTCGGGCTTTTCTTTTTGGGAAAAGTGGGAAAACATTAATTTGAACGCCTAACGGCACTAAAGCCTGCCTTTTTCTAAGGTAGAAACATAACAAATTACTAAAGAATTTATCAAAGGATTTAAATGAGTATAAGAGCTAAAGTTCAATGCAGGGAGGCACTAAATGCCGAGTCGTAAAATATTTGTAGATGCGTGTTTAGGCAAAGAGACACCCTATACTCCTGTCTGGATGATGCGCCAGGCAGGGCGTTATCTTCCTGAATATATGGCGGTAAGAGCTGAAGCCGGGAATTTTCTCAACCTCTGTCACAATCCTGAAAAAGCGGCAGAGGTAACGATCCAGCCACTGGATATCGTTGGTGTCGATGCGGCTATTTTGTTCAGTGATATTCTTGTCATCCCTGATGAAATGGGTATGGACCTCTCTTTTATTAAAGGGGAAGGGCCAAAGTTCAGTGATCCGCTTACATCACAAGCTGATCTCGACAGACTGATCGGCGGTGACGAAGCAGCAAGTAAACTGACATATGTCTATGACACCATCAAACTCCTAAGAACGCAGCTTGATGAAAGAGGTGATGAGATCGCGCTGATCGGTTTCACCGGAGCACCATGGACACTTGCGACGTATATGATCGAAGGCCAGGGAACGAAAACCTATAACATCTGTAAAAAAATGATGTACTCTAATCCTGAACTGCTTCACAACATCCTTTCCAAAGTGACGGAAGTCGTCAAACTTTACATGGAAAAACAGATACAAAGCGGCATCGACGTTGTTCAGATCTTCGATTCATGGGCTGCAGCTATCGAGCCGGATATGTATGATGAGTTCTCCTGGAAGTACATGGTGGAGATTGCTGAATATCTTAAAGAGAAGTACCCGCATATCCCGGTTATCATGTTCCCGAAAGGAATCCCGGCATTTTTAGATAAAGTGTACGGTAACTTCGATGTCTTCGGTGTCGACTGGTCAACACCGATGGAGCTTGCAAAAGAGAAACTGGGTGATCGTTATGTACTTCAAGGCAACATGGAGCCGACACGCCTCTACTCTCAAGAGAGAACCACAGAAGCGGTTGAGAAGATACAGTCTATCATGGGCAGTTCCCGTCATATTTTCAACCTGGGCCATGGAATTCTTCCGGATGTTCCGGTAGAAAATGCCATCCATTTCGTAAGCGAATGCCAGCGCGTCAGTAAACGATAAATAAGGACTCTGTCATGTTAAAAATATTTTCTTATCTTTTAGTGATCGCCCTCTTTGGCACCGGTTGTTCATCCATGTACTATGCCAGTATGGAGAGCGTAGGTGTACATAAACGCGATATCATGGTTGATCGTGTTGAAGATGTTCAGGAATCTCAAGAGGAAGCCCAAGAAGAATTCAAGTCGGCACTGGAACACTTCGGAACACTTGTTACGATCAAAGACACTGATCTTAAAGAAGCTTATGAGGATTTCAATGATGAGTATGAAGATGCCAAAGATGCGGCAGACGATGTCAGCAAAAGTATCAATAAACTTGAAGATGTTTCTTTAGCACTTTTTGAAGAGTGGGAAGATGAAATTGTCC
>DAOWOG010000080.1 GCA_030642185.1 Helicobacteraceae bacterium
ATGGTTCCGTTTAAATCGATCTTTACCGGAGATGTTCCGGTGCCTGCAAATCCGCGTGCAACTTCGTGTCAGACCTGTGTTCGTGCCGGCGGTAAACACAACGACCTGGAAAATGTCGGCCATACCGCGCGCCACCACACCTTTTTCGAAATGCTTGGCAACTTCAGTTTCGGTGATTATTTTAAAAAAGAGGCGATTGCCGATGCCTGGGAGTTTGTGACGGAAGTGCTGAAAGTGCCTGAAGAAGTTTTATGGGTGACGGTTCACGACAGTGATGATGAAGCGTTTGAGCTGTGGGCGGAACATATCGATCGCAGCCGGATCAAGCGTCTCGGTGATGCTGATAATTTTTGGCAGATGGGTGATACCGGCCCATGCGGTCCGAGTTCGGAAATCTTTGTCGATCAGGGAGCAGAACATTTCAGTACACAAGAAGATTACCTAGGCGGAGAAGGTGACCGCTTCTTAGAGATCTGGAATCTGGTGTTTATGCAGTATGACCGTAACAGCAAAGGTGAAATGACTCCTTTGCCAAAACCGTCTATCGATACCGGAATGGGACTTGAACGTGTCGTAGCGGTAACAGAAGGCGTACGCAGTAACTACGACTCGACACTCTTTATGCCGATCATCCGTAAAGTTGAAGCGCTGATAGATCAACCGTATGTGTATGAGAGCGGGGCAAGCTATCGTGTTATTGCCGATCATATCCGTACCGTGACATTTTTGCTGGCACAGGGTGTAAACTTTTCGAATGAGGGGCGCGGCTATGTACTTCGCCGTATTTTGCGCCGTGCAGTACGTCATGGTTACCTTCTTGGCTTTAAAAAACCGTTTATGTACCAACTGGTTGATGTTGTTGTCGATATGATGAAACAGACCTATCCGTATCTTGAATCCAAAGCAGAAGTGATTAAAGAGCAGATCCAGCTCGAAGAGCAGCGCTTTTTCAAAACTATTGCAGACGGGATTGAGCTTTTTAATGTCGAACTGAAAAATACGAAAGATGTGTTTAGCGGAGCAGTGGCATTTAAACTCTACGATACTTTTGGATTTCCGTTTGACTTGACAGAAGATATGCTAAAAGAGATAGGGCTGAAACTTGACAGTGATACTTTCGATACGCTGATGAGCGAACAGCGTAAACGTGCCAAAGCAGCATGGAAAGGAAGCGGTGACGCACACGTCGGAGGTGATTTCAAAGCGCTGCTTGAAACATTCGGCGAAAATAGTTTTATCGGGTATGACAAGATGGAAGCAAAGTCGACGATTAAAGCACTGCTGAGTGAAGATTTTAGCCGGGTTGATGCGCTTCACAGTGATCAAACAGGGTGGGTACTTCTTGATCGAACTCCATTTTATGCGGAGAGCGGCGGACAGACCGGTGATATCGGGATGCTCGATTCCCGTGCGGAAGTGCTTGATACGAAAAAGTTTCACGGTCTTAACCTTTCACATATTCAAGTAAAGCAGACATTGAGTGTCGGTGATGAGGTCGATGCCAATGTTGATATCTCCCGTCTGGAGATCACAAAACACCACTCGGCAACCCACCTTCTGCATGCCGCACTCTTTGAGAACCTGGGAGAACATATTTCACAGGCAGGTTCACTCGTAGAGGCGACCCGTCTGCGTTTTGATTTTTCGCATCCCAAAGCACTGACGCATAAGGAACTTATGGAAGTTGAAGAGCAGGTCAACTATGCGGTTTTACGCGGGATCGCAGCCTCTACAAAAGAGATGAATATCGAAGAGGCGAAACAGAGCGGTGCAAAAGCGCAGTTTGGTGAAAAATACGGCGACAGTGTTCGTGTGGTTGCCTTCGGTGAGGCTTCGGTAGAGCTGTGCGGGGGTGTTCATGTTGAAAATACTGCCTCCATCGGAACGTTTATCATTACCAAAGAGAGCGGTGTCAGTGCCGGAGTACGTCGCATTGAAGCCGTTTGCGGCAATGCGGCATACAACTACTTTAAAGCTCAGCGTCACACAGTAGACATGGCAGCAGAGGCAGTCAAAAATCGTGATCTGTTAGCGGGTATCGAACGTCTCAAAGAACAGGTGAAAACGCTTAAAAATGAGCTGACAGATGCTCAAAACGCCGCGAAAGAAGAGCTTGAATCCGATGAGATCAATGGCGTAACTGTTGTGATTGAAGAGATTAACAGCGGTGATGTAAAGGGACGTATCGATGAGCTGAAAAATGCGAATGAATCGCTGGCTGCAATGCTGTTTCAGATCAAAGGCGATAAAGTGATGATCGCTGCCGGTGTAAAAAATGCACCGATCAAAGCGGGGGAGTGGATCAAGAAGATTGCACCGATCCTTGGCGGCGGCGGCGGCGGACGACCGGATTTTGCACAGGCGGGAGGCAAAGATCCTTCCCGGCTTCCTGATGCCGTCACAGCATCAAAAGCCTATGTTGAGAAGGAGCTGAACGTATGAAAGCATGGATGGTAGAGATCTTTTGGAATTACAGTGAAGTTATCGTCTTTTTGCATGTACTGAGTGCTGTCGTCTGGGTCGGCGGTATGATCGCGATGCGTTTTGCAGCCCATCACTCCTTTATGGAGCTCGATCATCCCCCGGTTCGCCTGAAACGCACGGCACATGCGCTGAAGCGCCTCTTTGTTATTGTCTCTCCGTTTGTCATTATTTTGATCATAACGGCAGTTTTAATGGCGGTTGGCTGGGGCTTCAGAGACGCGTCGGTTGACGCACAGGGCAATGTAATCGATCAGGCGGCTTATATGACCTATCAGCTTGTGCATGTCAAGGAGGTCATTTGGATGATTATGGCAGCCAACCTTACGGCGATGATCTTTCGACGTAACAAGGTAGAAAAACTGATTATGAGCGGACATTTTGCGGAAGCAAAAGCAAAGCTGGAACTGATCGGAAAATACATGGTTCCGATTAATATCATACTGGGGATCATCGCGATTTATCTCGGAGTCACCCTGCGTTATGCACACTAAATAGATGATTCGCCTCTGCTCTAGCTCAGAGACCCGTGCCATGTTGCTGGAACAGGCAGGGGTTGAATTCCTGCAAAGTCCTGTTGACTTCAACGAGGAAAAAATCATCGCCACTTCCCCTAAAAACTTTGTTTATCAGGCGACAAAAGGCAAATTTGAAGCCGCGATGAAAGAGTACGGCTGTGATGACATGCCGCTGCTTGTTGCCGATACGGTTGTCACTTCCCAAAACCAGATTTTACGCAAAGCGAGATGTGTCGGAGACGCCCGAAACATCTTAATGACGCAGAGCGGTCATGTCACTTCTATCGTAACCTGTATGATCTACAAAAGTGCTATGCTTGAACTGGTAGATATCTCTTCAACCGATTACCTGTTTGACGATTTCGATATGGATGATCTTGAACGCTACCTTGATTCGGGCGAATGGCGAGGCAAAGCGGGTGCCTGTATGGTCGAAGGCTTTTGTAAATCCTACATCAAAGAGGTTCACGGGTTTGAAAGCTGCGCGATGGGACTGAGTGTTGAAGTGCTGAAACCTTATTTGAAGCTGTAGACAAATGTACTACGAAAAAGAGATTGCAGCACTGAAACGCTCCGGTCGTTATCGTGAACGCGTTATTTATGATTCGGATATTATCGATCTTGCCTCCAATGACTATCTGGGTCTCTCGGAAAATCCGGAGCTGATCAAACAGGCATATAAGACCCTGAAAAAGGCACCGTGTCATGCTTCCAAAGCATCGATGCTCGTTAACGGCTACCATCCGATCCATGCTGATTTTGAAGAGGCACTTTGTACGGCAAACGGGTTTGAAGCAGGTGTTATCCTTGGCAGCGGATTCAATGCAAACATCGCCATGATCGAAGCTCTGGTGCGTAAAGGCAATGAGATATTTTTTGATGAGAAATATCATGCCAGCGGTGTGTTGGCCAGTAAAATGGTGGATGGAAAGGTAAGCTTTTTTGCGCATAACGATGCCGATGACCTGCGTCAGAAAATCAGTCATTCCGGTGCAAAGCGCAAGTTGATCGCTGTGGAGGGCATTTACTCTATGGACGGCGATAAGCTCTCCCGGGAGATTATAGAGATAGCGGATGAATTCAATGCCTTGCTGATTGTGGATGAAGCGCATAGCAGCGGGGTGATCGGTAAGAAACTGATGGGCATTTTTGATGCATACGACATCACCATTAAACCCAATTACATCAAAATGGGAACGTTAGGGAAAGCTTATGGGAGTTTCGGGGCTTATATTTTGGCGTCAGAACATATTGTAGATTATCTGATCAACCGTGCAAAACCGATTATCTATGCGACAGCCCCTTCACTTTTTGATACTTTGCTCGGACATTATGCACTTGAGTATATTTTAGAGAATGCCGAGTTATTGGATAAAAAAATAAAAGAGAGACAGAAGATCATCCAGGAGAGTCTTGGGATGGAGATAGACGGCTTGATCGCACCGGTTGTGATCAATGACAATCATCGTGTTTTGGCAATACGTGATGCACTGCTGAGAGAAAGAATACTGGTAGGCGCGATCCGTCAGCCTACAGTGGACAAAGCGATCATTCGGCTCATCGCCCGAATCGGCACCAGTAAAGACGCGCTGCAACATGCTATTGAGATCATAAAAGATCATATTTAACATGAAGTATTAAATATCTTTGGTTAAAATAGCCACTATGAAAATAAAGCGGCTGACCATTCACCATGACGCTACGACACTGGTTGATATTCATTTCCAAATCGATCATTCACTGGCCCTTGTCGGAGAGAGCGGCAGCGGAAAAAGTTTGACATTGAAGGCACTGTTGGGGATGTTGCCGGCATCAATGACAATGCAGCTTGAACATGAAACGCCTTTCGAACTCAAGCGCGGTGAAACAATCGGATTTGTTCCGCAAAATCCTTTTACGGCACTGTCGCCTTTGACTAAAATCAAACATCAGTTTTTTATTGAACCTTCCGAAGTGCAGCAGCTGTTTTATAAAGTGGGTCTTGATTCTGAACTGCTGGAGCGTTTTCCTCCTGAACTTTCAGGCGGACAGCTTCAGCGTGTCGTCATTGCCATGGCGTTAAGCAGTAAACCGAAGCTGCTGATGCTTGATGAACCGACAACGGCACTGGACCCGCATACCCGGGAGGTCATTATCACTTTACTCAAAACACTTCAGGCAAAGCTGCATTTCAAGATGCTCTTTGTTACCCATGATATGCCTTCAGCAGAGGCACTGTGTGAAGATATTTGTATCATCAAGTCCGGAAAAGTTCAGGAAGAGGGAAATATGCGGACGGTGATGCGCCATCCGAAAAGTGCCTATACACGAATACTGAAAGAGGCAAGTTTTGCCCAGAGGGAATTTAGAGAATGAAAAAGTTTTTACTTTTCGTATTGTTGGTTTTGTTGGCTTCTCCGATCGCATTCGTCTTCTATTTTACTGCCAAGTATGGTCATGAAACGCAGGCCCTAATCGATCTCCGTTTACCTATGACAACACAGATCTACGATCGCCATGATCAGAAAATAGCCAATATTTTTTCCAAAGAACATCGCTATTACGCTACATTCGATGAGATACCGCCACGTCTGATAGAAGCACTTCTTGCGATTGAAGATACCGTTTTTTTTGAACACTACGGTATCAATACAGATGCTATTTTTCGGGCAATCATCAAAGATGTCAAGGCGATGAAACTGGTCGAGGGGGCCAGTACGATTACACAGCAGTTGGTGAAAAACACACTGCTTACGCGAGAAAAGAAGTTTTCGCGAAAACTCAAAGAAATTGTTTTTGCCATTAAAATTGAACGTGAATTGAGCAAAGAGGAGATTTTGGAGCGCTACCTTAATGTCATCTATCTTGGACACGGCTATTATGGGATTGCAACGGCTGCAGATGGCTATTTTCATAAAGATCTCCGTCATCTGACGCTCAAAGAGATGGCGATATTGGTAGGACTGCCAAAAGCACCAAGTTTCTATGCACCGACTAAAAATTATGAACTCGCGATGGGCCGCGCCAATCGGGTGATTGAGCGGATGTATCTACTTGGCTGGATTGATGAAGCGGCATACAACCAGGCGCTTTCGGAAATGCCGATCGTTTATGATGAAACATTAACACAAAACAGGGCTCCCTATATCGTTGATGAGGTGATGCGAAGAGCATCAAAAATCTATCCGGATATTAAAACCGGAGGCTATAAAATCCATACGACGATTGATCTTGATCTGCAGAAGCTCGGAGGGGATGCCTTGAATTATGCCTATGATCTGGCGATTGAACG
>DAOWOG010000033.1 GCA_030642185.1 Helicobacteraceae bacterium
AAACCGATGCGAATCTGATACTGCGCAACTTCACCGATGGCATAGTAGGTCTGAGGCGCCATAAGCTCTTTTTCTATAGCTGCCTCATCCATTGCAACCGTCGCACTGTCATTACCGAAAAGATCATTAATGCCGCCCTCTCCGGTCCGCTCTCCGTTAATTTCACCCGGCTCTTTACTGAGAAGAGTCGAGAGGTTTCCGTCGCTTCCATAAACACCAGGCAGTGATGTCGTTTTGTATGAGGCTGTATTGGTCAGAACCTGGCCAAACTTCGCCGTCTGCTGCACCGTCGCATTGTAATCAATGTAAATACACTCACCGCGGTCGAGGCGGTCGATAGTGGCATTGAGCTCTTGTCCGTTTTGTATGACATTGACAACCGCGCCTGTTATTCCTGTTCGCACAGAAAATGTACCGTCAGGCAGGATCTCATCAGGCAGAACATCCGATACATTCCAGTCAAATCCGCTTGTCGCACTGTCGGGATTGCCGCCTTGATTGTTTTCATCGTTACAGACCTTGATCGTGTACATCAGTGATGTCCCCGACTGGACGGATGTCTGATTAACATCTTTGGTGATTGCCGCTGCCGGCTCGACAGTATTGACCCTCTTTACGGGACTTTGAGCGTTTCTCACCGCTCCCGTTGCGCCGTCTCTAAATCTTATTCTTGCCCTATCGCGCACATCATAGCCTGCCTGCACGATCGCTTCGTTTTGAACTTTGGTGGCAAACAGAAGTGTCAGGGCTTCTGTTTGCGTCGATCCCGAACCGGTCAGGTTGAAGATATTGCCTACATTAAGCCTAAGCAGCGTATCACTAACGGAAAGCTTACTATCATCGACAGCGACAAATTCGCCGATCGCTGAGCCTGACAGCGAACTGTTGATATCGCTATCTTCGACCTGAAGGTTTGCACTGCTGCGGCTAATATGCATTGTACCGGGCACATAAACAAGCTGTCCGCCATCTAAAAACCGCTCATCAAGGTCGACATTTAAGGTAGTTCCCTCATAGAAACTGTAGGTGATCTGAGTATAGACAACCTCGCCGATAGCAACATCCGGCGAATCAAGGTTAAGATCACCAGGATCTGAAAAATCTTCAGACGTTCTTGTAAAGACTTTAACAGGTCGAGAAGGCGAGCGCAATTCAAGCGTATCGGTCGCATTGGACTCCACGCTGCCGTTGATAGTGCTGTTGCCCTCATTGAGATGGCCGTCAGGAAGTGTGACACCCTCAAATGAAAGCTCATTGACGACATCTGATGAAGTATTGACATCATTGCGGACATTGACAGTAAATTCTGCCGGTCCGTCCGGGCAAGGAAGCGTCAGGTCGCCGGCATAGGTACACTGCACCTCGCTGCCGACAAGGCTACAACTGTAATCCGTTGGTGTTGTTGTCATTGCAAACGTACCAATGTCAAAGACCGATGTATCAAGAGGATCAATAACTTTACATTTATAAGCAGGATGGTTGACATCATTTGTCCAGTCCATATTAACCGTGACCGTATCACCGGCATCTGCGCGGTTTGGACTCATATCTTTTGAGGTGATGACCACCGGATCTATCACGGTCCAGTTCGACTGTGCCTGTTTTGATGTAATATTTGTCGCGCTCATGGTTGCGGTGTTTGTTCCGCTGATGATGCGCTGGGTATCATCACAATGCAAAACTATGGTGTGATTGCCCTCACCGGGTGTACCCGCTACTACAAGATCGGCTCCGCTCCAGCTGACCTCCGGCGGGAGCGGCTGCAGCACTAATGAAGTCGTACAAGACGGATCGGAGACATTAAAATCAAAATATATCCCCTCACCCAGTGTAACATTGACCTCAAAATTGACAAGCTCGCCCTGGTTGATGCTGTTTCCGATCGTTTCCGGTATGGATGTAGAGTAGATCGCCTTGGTGATATCTGTATTTTCAGCTAACTGAAGTTTTGCCTTGCTCTCTATTATTTTATTGACAAAGTTCGGTCCGCCGGAAGTACTGGCATAAGATAGAAGTGTAGCCGTATTGTCGATATCGCCTCCCGGAGTAAAATCAGGATCGGCAATACAGTCATAAGTGACTGTGAAGTTCTCATCTGCACTGATTTGGGTAATGTTAAGGTCACCCTTAAAAGGATCAAGCGAAGTCACGATTCGTGCATCATCTGTTGATGCAGTGATCTTACATAGAGACAAGCCCTGTCCGGTAATGGTGTCTTGCTCAAAAATATCACTGAGGTTGACATCATATGCCGTAGCGTTTCCTTCGTTGTAAATACTCAACAGGTATGTAATCACATCATTGGCATCTACCCCATCCATGGCATCATCAAAACCGTCCGGCGGCGTAATCTTGCTGCTTGCAGGGTTTGATGAAGCAAAGATCGATTTGAGATGTATGCCGGAGATGTATGGCTCCTGCGTCACTATATTGACAATGTCCGAGCCCTCAAGTGTTTCACCTGTGGAGTTCATGTATGTTAATTGCGCCAGATTTGCCAAAGACAACTGGTCCGCCATCGGCTCATATGTCGCCGTCAACGTAAAAAGCAGATCGATTACGGCTGATTTGGAAACATTTTCATCAATATCTGTCGGATCAGTTGACCAGTAAAGACTGTTTTGAGCGGCATTGATACTAAAAACAGCACCATACCCCGCAAGATCGACATCATGTGAAGGTCCGGTCGACCAGCGGCCGGCAGACGGCGGCGTTACGCTTTGGCTATGCTCAGGGATGTTTGTCACTACCATTTCAGTCGCATCAAAAAATGGAGAAGGAAGGTAGTCTGTAATGTTCAACTCCCTTAAACTCTCCATCGGGAAGTCGAGAGTGATCCGGTATGTCAATGTATCGCCCGGCTCGACCTTATAAGGCGCCGTAACCCCTGTAGTATCATTGATCGCGTAGACACTTTTGCTGCCGGAAACCTCCGCGATCCTATCACTTGTCGATGAATCATCCGACGGAGCGTCATCTCCTCCGGATATCTTTGCATCTGCCGCAACATCATTATTGATCGCATCACCGACTTTCACTTTTTCATGGTTGGCATCTTCACCGCGATAAAACTCGTCGATGCTGGCGCGAAAACTGACAACAACCTCCGTACCGACTGCAGTACCTTCTCCGCCTGTCAGGTTGGTATCGAGTCCATTCTCCTGCATGGCAAGCGAGAGATTGAAATCCACATACTGATGGCCATTTCCGGCATCCATAGTGGTTAACACACTGCTGCCTTCCGTAAAATCACCTGTAGCGTTCACAGATGCGGAACGGATCACAAAAAGCGAATTGTTCAAATCAATGGCACTTTGCGTATTGTTCAATGTATCACGCAGTGTCATGTTTTCTATATCGAAATAGTCGGAAAGCTGCATCGTTATGTTGTATTCAAGAATATCGAAAGGGCTGAGGCCAGCAACACCGTTGTCTTCGACGATACGCATGATTTTATCGATCGTGAACGGTTTTACGATGATAGTATCGTTTCCATCGTCGCTGTAAGCGGTGCCATTGTAATCAAGGGTGGCATTTACTTCATTCAGTACCGGATTCCAGGTGCCGGTGACAGGGTCGAGCACCGGCACGCCGTTTGCATCCAACTCCGGCACATAAAAGGTAAAAACGATATTTCTATCTGCTCCGGTCACACCGGTGATATCACCGCAATCCAGGCTGAGTATCCCTCCGGGCGAAGCGGCAGAAGGCTCTGAAAGCACACTGCATCCGTCAGGATTTGTCAAAGCAATATACTGCAGCTCATCCGGCAGCTCATCTGTCACGATAACACCCTCTGCCGTCTCTCCGTTCGCAACATCTACACTCAGTGTTACACTTTTGGAAAAATGCTCTCCCGAGACTGTCTCACTCTCATCGGCATTAAATGTTTTGTCAACCTGAAAGACGACAGGGATCACCTGCAAATCCAACTCGCTCCCGTAAATCGGCGGGTCTGACTGCGGATTATCTTTGCCGTCCGTACCCAAAGAGAAGACAGGTCTGATCGAGATATCAAGGGGGTCGAAAAGCGTTACCGTGGGTGTGGACGCAAGCGTAAAAGAGAGATCCATGCACTGCTGCGGCATATCTGTCGGAAAAGAGCCCAGTGGATATTCCAGCATGTAAAGCGACTCATTGTCATCCAGCTGAACAACGACGTCTGTTTTTGGGTTGGTAGCATTGCATTCAGTCTGTGAAGGCTGTGTGAACGTACAGGTTTCGATCAGGGTGCTTACAGCAGGATGGCCTGCAAATGTCGTGCTGTCAAATGTAACCCCATAGGGCACGACCATCTCATAGATCGGGGCAAATCCGGTCGCATCCCCCGTGTTGTCAAAACAGATATTTGCTGAAAAGCCTTCGCCCATCATCTGCTCATCGGGACTGTCTCCTGATACTGAAGGTATCGGTGCTGCCGCCAACAGAACGGATAAAAACATCAAAACAGGTATCAATCGAAACATTACAAATCCTTTCGTACATTCAAAACATAGTAAATTTCAAGATAATAACATAAGCAATATAGATTCACACTAATATATGCTTGATTTACTATTGAAAAAAATTATCTGAAAATGCTATGGATTTGCATTTTTGTTGAATATCACAAAGATTTAGTAAAATATCTTTTGATTTACTGTCATACGATAAAATCACCCGCAAAGGAACACTATGATGAATATTATTTTCTGGCTCTTCATAGCCTATATTTTCTACCGAATTTTTCGAGGCTATATGCGTTTTCAGCGCCACTACTACACCGCCGGACAATTTAAAAATATTCCGATCACGAAAGAGCGTATTGCCGAATCGGAACTGGGCCTCTTCGTCGCATTGATGGCCAAAGTCGCCAAAGCGGACGGACGGATTCATGAGCTTGAAGCAGAATTGATCAGCAACACATTCACCGATATTGCCAAGGCTTATCCGCAAAGCGAAGACGTTCGCGAGATACTCAAAGAGATTTTCAGTCTTGAAAAGCAGACGGTCAATAACATCGACAATCTCTGTATGCAGTTGCAGCACCTTACGCAGCGTGATCCCCAAAAACGTCTGATGATGCTTACCTTTTTGATCAATCTCGCCTATATTGACCGCCACCTCAGCCATGCTGAAGAGAGTATGATCCTGAAAATTGCCGCCTTTTTACAGATTGACTCCTCGCAGGTTGAGTCCCTGATGCAGCGGTTTGCCCAGATGCATAAAGCACCCCCGCCGCAAACAACGATCAATGAAGCTTATGGACTGCTTGGAGCCGATAAAGAAGAAACGATGCAGAGCATCAAGAAAAAATACCGTACGCTGGTTAAAAAATACCATCCGGACGTGATGCAGGCCAAAGGAGCATCAGAAGAGTACATCCAGGATGCCATGCAGAAGATGCAGAAGATCAATGCCGCCTATGAAATGATCAAAAATGCACGTAAATAATGGAAGTAGCCTTAATCGGGAGTTTCATCAACTTCAATAGAGATAATCCACTCAAAGGGAATAAGACGGCTTTTTTCTGAATCACTGATCAAAAAAAAGTGCGTATAGTACTTCAACTGATCCGGATCAAACAACTGCCCGCCTGCAAGTGCCTCTTTACGCATATGCTCACGTACCGTTGCGATCCTGAATTCCTGAAACATACTCTCCTCATCGGCGGGAGCATACTCGATACGATCATTTTTTTTGACAAGCCGATATCTGCCCTTTGATGCCAATGCAAAAAACTTTCGATACAAAAGAGCACCCAACAATAAAACAGAGATCATCACCCAAACGGACACTGCATAGCCAAGCAGGGCCAAAATAGATACCATGACGCCCCAAAGCACTTTCATACTCAGGTTAAACTGTGCAAATACCACTGTACGCAGGGCCAGTGAAACCGAGCGTATATAGAGCAGCAGCATCTCTTTTCTACCCATAATCCACATCCCAGAAAAAATCAATCCACTCTTTCGCTTCACGCACCTTAAAATCTGGCTGAAAATTGGCTGTCGGTTTGTAAAAGATTGCGGCACTCTTCAATGATATATCCGGGTATCGCTGCTTGAAATGTTCAATAACCGCTGTCATCGTATGCCCGCTGTCAACAATGTCGTCAACAACCAACACACGTTTCAATCCATCAAAATCACAGCTTCCCACAATCTTCACACGTTCACGCTGAACCTCATCATCATAGGATTCAACACGCAGACTCTGTATATTTCTTATCTTTAGACCATACCCCATCAGTTCACCGATCATCAAAGCACCCCGTGCGATTGCGACAATGGCTTCAGGCTCAAATGAGCTGCTCTGTCTGATCAAGGATTTCACGTCGGGTTTAAAATCGTTATAACTATAATAATGCATAATGCGAGTATACCTTCCGTAAAGCCAATTTTTACTTTTTTGCTGTTACTATCTTTTAAAATTCTCAAAAAGAACAAACCATGCGTTTTTTAATTGTACTGATACCACTGCTGCTTATTTTCGGATGCGCAGATCCAAAACCTCAACCTGTTCCCTCCTGGATAACCACCCCGACACAAAATACTTCAGAAAAATTATATGGCAACGGTGCCGGAAAAACACTTCTTGAAGCCAGCTCTCAAGCGTTAAACATCATTGCGTCCAATCTTTATCTTACAGCACATATCGCCATGGAAAAGGAGACGCATCCGGTTCGGATCAATGGTGACGAGCAAACACTTGAGGATGTAAACAACATTATAAAAGATGAGCTCGGTGCGCTTTCACTTGTTGAGAGTACCATCGAAAAAAGTGTTGTCCGTGACCAAAATCATATTGTACTGATGAGCATTAAAAGAGAACAGTTCTTTCAATTTGAGAAAAAGAGACTTGACACTCAGATTGATCAAATCAAAACGTCACTGAAAGAGGCTGAAAAATTGTCACCGCTAAAACATTTTTCACTGCTTCACAAAGTACAGCTTCAGCGAGAAGAGGTCCTGGCTAAAGCGGTATTGCTGCAGACCATCCAACCAACGTTTTCTATGGCACCATACGACACCTATATCAACGATATAGACCAAAAATACAACACACTGAAGGCTACTTTCCGCATTCAGCTGATCAGCGATGCTACGGCAATGCGCTTTTCCGCTCCAATCAAAAAAGCGCTCTCTTCAGAGGGATTCATTGTCAACAGCACTTTGCACAAAGATAAAAACACTATCACTGTCATGTTAACTGCAACACAGAAACAAGATGAAAGCAATGGCTACAAAACGGTTAAAATACGTTTGAGCGTTAGCACCAAAAACAGTACGAAAAAGCTCTCTTCCGCTCTGCATACTCTCAGCGGAAAGTCACGCAGCAGTTACGAAGAGGCACGCCGGCAGGCCGCTGATCATCTCTCAAAAAAAATAAAAAACAGCGATATATTTTCAGTTTTGGGCTTTTAAATGACTTTGCATAATGTAAAATTTTTTTCTGCAGTTCTGCTTCTGATCACTTTTGGCGGTTGCTCCGATAAAACACCCCTGCCGGAGGCAAACTGTCATCTCGGTACTGTTCAGGCGCCCTACTGGGTATGTGAAGAACACCTTGAGGGGCTATTGACTGCTGTCGGCTCTGCTAACGGCAACGATACAGAGCGTGCACGGACAAAAGCAATAACACATGCCCGATCCAACCTTGCTCACAAGATTGAAAACCGGGTCAAGACAAAAATAATCCGTTTTTTTGACACTGCTGACAACAATAAATCAGCCGGGCTTAACACGCTGACAGAACAACTGGGTACAACCATCTCCCACAAAACACTCAGCAGCGCCAAACCTATTCGCTACTGGCAGAATCAAGCATCAAAGACCACCTATGTTCTATTTGGCGTATCTCAAGACAGACTCAATCAAACAGCCAAAGAGATACTCTCATCCGCTATTAAATACAGAGATTCCAAAAAGTAATTTTAGTGTAAAGAAGAAACCCTATCATCTCTATGTCCCGCCAATTCACATCATAAGTGTAGCCAGATCAAAATTAACTGGTTCTACTTTTGGGATGCATTATATTCTTGAAAGACTACCCAGACAGGACTAAATACCTTGAGGTATCGCACCTGTTAGCAAATGCCGATTTATCTTGGCACGCATGGAGATATTTTAGCGGTTTTTGGTGGAATATCTGATGTAAAAAACAGAGTGAATCGCCTGATCTAGCAGGGTTTAAACTCCCCCGTAAACATCGGGTTTTCAGATCTGTCTTTGGCGGGACTTACTTGGGGCTTACGAAATATACATAAGCTATCTGATAAAACTCATTTCACATAGGTATGTTTTATAAAAGCACCTGTAAAATTTATACAAAATCAGAAATTCAGGGATTGGGTATGAATGAATTTAATCCTCAAAAATACAAAGAGATGGTTGTCTCTTACCAGAAGCGGGATGATCCGACCGGATGGTTTGACGGTATTTATAGCAGTGCAGACGGTGATCATACCGCTGTCTTCTGGGCCGATCTTGAGCCTAATCCCTACCTGATTGACTGGTTAAAGAAAAATCCTGTGATAGCAGCAGGGAAAAAAGCCATCGCCATTGGCTGCGGTGTCGGTGATGATGCCGAAGCATTAGCGGCATACGGTTACGATGTCACCGCTTTTGACATTGCACCCAGTGCTATTGACTTATGCCAAAACCGCTATAAAGAAACGACTGTTCACTATCTGGTCGCAGACCTGTTCAACTGCCCAAAAGAGTGGTTTCAAACATTTGACCTTGTCTACGAATGCAATACCATTCAGGTCTTGCCCGGTAAATACAGAGAA
>DAOWOG010000072.1 GCA_030642185.1 Helicobacteraceae bacterium
ATGATGAAAAAGAGGGGGATGAGTACCTCAAAAAAGCAAAATATCCCCAGATCGTTAAACGCTCATACGGTCCGTCAAACTATGGCGGATACTTTGTACATAAAGTTGATGACTATAAAGAAGCAAGAAAACTCTTTGATGAGAAGAAATACCGTCCGGTCTATACGCAGGATGCTATTCCTCTGAAATACAGCGGTGATCTTCGTGTGATGCTGATCGGGCATAAACCGGTCTGTGCTTTCTGGCGCTTCTCGGGTGAGGGTGAGTGGATCACCAATACGTCTCAAGGCGGTTCTATGAGCTATGAGAATGTACCGATGAATGCACTTGAACTGGCGGTAAAAGCATCCAAAGCGGCAAAAGCGGAGTACTGGGCCTGTGATATTGCGATCGATGAGAATACGGATGAGCCGTATATCCTTGAGTGCGCTACTGCTTTCGCAGCCTTTCCTTACATTAGAGACTGGATCGGTCAATATGTAATGTGGGATCTTTCTGAGGGAAGATTCAGAATGCCGCATGTGCCGCTGTTCTCATGGGAAGAGCTGGGCAAGATGGATCCGTCCGTGCTTAGAACACTCAGACACCTCTACTTCGCCAAGTATACGCCATCAGCCGATGGTGCCTACTGGATGACAGACAAGGGTGACTTTGATATGGAATTGACGGATGAATCGTTTCTTGGGGATGTGCCGGATTCGATAGAGCCGATCACAGATGAGTCGCAGCTTCCAAAAGAGGTTCTTGGTGTAGAAAATGAAAATATTGAAATCGCTGTAAACGAGATGACTGAAGATACAATCGATATGGGAGGTGATCTTCCTGTCGGTGATGAAACAGTGCTTCCATTTTCTATCGAAGCGGAGGATGATACATCGGGAATGATCAATATCAATTCGGCATCGACAGAAGAGCTGATGATTACCGGTGCGATCACTGCAAAAATTGCACTTTTGATTGAGGAGTATCGTGAAAATACGCGTTTTGAAAAAATCGAAGATATCATGAATGTCAAAGGGCTTGGCAAAAAACGTTTTTCAAAAATGGAAGATCTGATTACGGTCTGAAACTGATGCGCTTTGCCTCCTGTTTGGAGGCAAGAATCATTTTAGAATATTTTTTAAGAAAAATTTGTTATACTTCCACCCTTAACAAAAGCGCTCAGTACAGTTTACTGTGTTGAACGCTCTCTTTTAGACCTGTGCAATGGTACTCTCAAGTACTGAGTCAGGATGGGAACATAGCAGCTCTCTTGGCTGTATCATGTGCCGCAGGTATCTGGAAGGGAGTCTCTCTATTACTCCACTAAAAAATCAACAACATAAATTTAATTGATACTTTACTTCTTTGACTATATTTGAAATAATAATAAAACATTATCATACTTATGTGATCATCATTACAGAAACAATTGCAGTCAGCGTGCTACAATGGTTATACAACAAAACAAAAGGACGGATAGAATGAAAAAGATGAATATGATGGCACTGTTTGTAGGTGCGGCGCTTTTTACAGGATTTGGTGCTACTTCTGCAGTGGCAGCAATGGGTGAGAAGTGTGGTGGCGGCGGTTCTTCAACGGCATCCAAATGCGGTGGTTCAAAAGCGATGAGCAGCCATATGGACGGTATGAACTTTGTTGAGCAAAAACAACGATGTTCTACCAAGCTAAAAGTCATTACGGATTGTGTTGACAAGGCGTCGAATAAAACAGAAATGCAAGCGTGCAGAACTCAAGTCGTTGAACTGGCGAAAAAAATAGAAAAAATGCATGGAAAATCTGGTAAAAAATGCGGTGCAAGCAAATGCGGCGGTGAGAAAAAAGCACCGGCAATGAAATGCGGCGCAGGAAAATGCGGCAGTAAATAATCATATTCATTGTCTTCAGGAGGCTTCAACAGTCTCCCGGAATCTAGAGGTGCCCTTCAATGCCATTAAGCTAAGCAGTTTTTTCTTTCTCGGGGATGCGACTTTAGTCGCATTAACAAGCTTTTCATGCCTTTAATGTAAGACTAAAGTCTCACCCCCGAAAATAGTTTAGTCACTTTGAGCAGTTTTACTTCCTTAGTTTAATGGCATTGGAGGTGCCCTGAAAGGATAAGTCATGTTGAATTTAGCAATATCTTTATATAACGCAGTTAAACCATATATGGAAAAAATGCAGAGTCTTTCGCTACTTTTTCTACGTCTGATTCTGGCGTATGGTTTTTATGAACCGGCGATGCATAAATGGGCAGATATTTCTGCAGTTGCAGATTGGTTCGGTTCGATGGGAATCCCGCTTCCGACATTAAATGCCTACATGGCCGCTTCAACGGAGCTTGCAGGTGTTTTTCTGCTGACATTCGGTTTTCTGACACGGTTAATAGCGCTGCCTTTGATGGTGGTGATGGTTGTAGCGATTACTACGGTACATTTGAGTAACGGCTTCAGTGCAGGTGACAACGGTTTTGAAATCCCGCTTTACTATATGCTGATGCTCTTTGTGCTGGTAGCACATGGAGCAGGCAAGTTCTCAGTCGATTATTTCATCCAGAAAAAATTGTAACACAAGTGGCGCTAAGGATACATGCGCCACTCTTCTCAACACTCAAGCGTCATCCCTGTATTTTGAAATTCCGCATGCCTGGTTTTGGGCAGGCGGGTTCTCTTTTAAATAGGTTAAGTCTTCAAGTGTCTGTGTCAGTACTCTTTTTTGCTGCAGCAGCGGCAGCATCAGGTTGTCTTTTTCGGTCAGGTTGATCGACCAGTCTATTAAGATTGCCTGAACCTCTTCGTCCAGATCTTTAAGTGCATTGTTTATATGTTCAATAGATTTCATGCGGATAATTATAGTCAAAGTTTCTGTTTCTATTTTTTAGTCTATTTAGTTGGTGGAGTAATCGTTTTTATGCTAGACTTTATTTATGAAGCCAAAGGAGAAGAAATGTTGAAAAATATTATTAAAGCCGGAGCTGTATCCCTGGTGCTGAGTATGTTGATGCTGCAGTCAGCCAATGCCGACGATGTGACAGAGACAATCAGTGAAGCGTTGGAGTCCTATAAAGACGGGGAGTACTCAGACTCAGTCGAAAGCCTCAATTATGCGATACAGGTGATTCAGCAGAAAAAAGCGGATGCACTGAGTAAGTTTTTGCCAAATGCATTAGATGGCTGGAGTGTCAAAGATAAGAAAAGGCAGTCCGGCGGCGGGATGTTCGGCGGCGGTATCTCTTCAACACGCCAGTACAAAAAAGATTCTTCTTCTATTACAGTAACCATTGCAGCTGATTCACCGGCAATGCAGAGTATGATGATGATCCTCTCAAATCCGATGTTTGCCGGATCAAGCGGCGGTGAGATGATGAAAATCAAACGTCAAAAAGCGATGGTAACTTATAATGAAGGACGGAAAAAGGGTGATATCAAGATAGTTGTGAAAAAACGCTTTTTTGTAACAGTTGAAGGTCGTCAGGTAAGTAGAGAAGAACTTGTCGCCTATGCCGAGGGAATTAACTATAAAAAGTTAGCCAAAATGCCTTAGAAATTTTATAAACTGAAAAGTGTCGGTTCCAGTGCTTTCAGTTTATATGATTTACGATGTATTTCACAATAACCATAGTGTTTGATTGCTTCAATGTGGACTGCCGTTCCATATCCTTTATGCTTTTCAAAACCGTACTCAGGATATTGTGAAGCACGTTTGACCATTTCACGATCACGGGTAACTTTGGCAAGAATGGATGCTGCACTGACTTCGGGTATTTTGGCATCGGCTTTGATCATGGTGCGCAGTCCTGAAACGCCAAAAGTTGAGTTGCCGTCAAATAAAAAATCGGCTTCGTGCATTTCGTGCATTATGCTCCGTAGACCTTCGGCTAGACAGTGTGAGATTCCTGCATCATCGATCTGTTGCGCCGAAAACCTTACGATGTGATAGCGTGCATTGGACACAATTATCTTAAAAAGCTGTTCGCGTTTCTTCTCTGTCAGTTTTTTGGAGTCGTTTACTCCATCGATCGATCTGTTCAGGATGACTCCTGCCATGACCAGCGGACCGGCAATGGGTCCCCGACCGGCTTCATCAATTCCGCAGAGTGCCATTACTCTATTGCTGCTTTTGAATTGTGTGCCGTTATAAATGCCTCAAAATATGATGCGCTGCAGGGTTTGCACACTAAAAATCCCTGGTAAAAGATCGTGTTGTTTATCTCCGTCAGTTTTTTTCTCTGCGCCTCTTCTTCTACGCCTTCAGCAATAATCCGGTAGTTAAACTGCTGTGCAATACTTATAATGGCCCGTATGAGTATTTCATCTTCCGGATCGGTCAGTATGTCCCGTATAAAAGACCGATCAATTTTCAAAGTAGTAAAGGGCAGCCGTTTGAGATAGGAGAGTGATGAATAACCGGTTCCGAAATCATCAATGATACAATCAATACCCTGCTCATTCAGCTGTTCAATCAGCTCCTTGGTTTTATCAAAATTTTCGATCAGCGCAGTCTCTGTAATTTCAAGTTTGATGGCGGAGGCGTCGAGATGATACTCATTGATGCTCTGTAGAAGAAATGACGAGAACTGTTGATCGAGAAGCTGCTTTGGACTGATGTTAATCGTTATATATTGGAGTTTACACTGTTCGTTATTTCGCCATAAATTCATCTGCATACAGGCCTGTTGAATTACCCATCTGCCTATTTCATTGATCAGTCCTGACTCCTCAGCGATAGGGATAAATTCATTTGGCGGGATAAAACCTTTGTTTGGACGATACCATCTTAGCAGTGCTTCCGCTGCATGGACCGTATTGGTATCAATATGCATAATGGGTTGAAAATGAAGACTCAACTCGTTATATTCTATCGCATGACGAAGATGCTGCAGCATGTGAATATTTGCTTTGGCCTGTTCGTCCATATGGGCATCATAGAAGTGGGTGCGGTCGCGTCCCTCATTCTTTGCCTGATACATGGCAATATCGGCGCGGCGAAGAATCTCATCCGTATCCATATCGATCTCTCCAATGACAACGACACCGATACTGCAGGCGATATCGAGGACCTGACCTTCTATTTGAAAGGGTTCATGGATAATGTTGTGGATTTTCAAAGCAACCTGATGTGCATGATAAAAAGCCTGTTGTTGATCATCAGCGAGCATAGGAAGCAAAACGACAAATTCATCACCGCCAAGCCGGCTCAGCGTATCACTGGCCCGGAGCATATCTTTTAACCGTATGCCGACTTCGATAAGCAGTTGATCGCCGACTTTGTGGCCGAAGGCATCGTTAACATGCTTGAAGCGGTCAAGATCTAAAAAGAGAACGGCAGAATAGCTCTTTTCTCTCAGCTCCTCTTTGATAAGTTGTTCCATACGATCTTTGAGCAGTTTTCGATTTGGCAGATCGGTTAGAGGATCATGCATCGAGAGAAATTCGGCTTCCTGCAGAGCGGCATGTTCACTGCTCTTGTCCTCGAGCACGGCAAGACCGCCGATATGTGTACCATTGGAATCGATCAAAGGTGCCATTTGAATTCTAACCCAAAGATCAAGCCCCGCAAGTTTACTATGATACGGCCCTTCATAGAGTGCACTATTTCCTGCAGCAATGTTTGCAGCCATAGCGCTAAGTGGGCGAGGATCCGGAAGTTGATGCAGGTTCAAGCCGATCAGTTGATCTCTATCAGCATGCATAATTTGGCTGAGTGCCGTGTTGCAGTCAAGAACTGTCAAATCTTTATCATAATAGAACGTACCGGTCGGTGCCTGCTCAAACATCAGGCGATGGCGTTTCTCACTTTCGATCAGTTGTACTTGTGCATTATGATAAAGCTGTTGTATTTCAAAAACATTTAAAAGGGTCGCATGCGCTTCCCGAAGAGCTGAACTGACAAAAAACATAAAGAGCAGTGTGAAAGAAAACAGGGCTGTATAGATAAAGCCTTCCTGCTGAATCAGTGCTAATGCGCTAGGTATAAGCAGTACATAAAGGTAGATATGAGAGAGTCTTCGATCTCCTGCCAGGGACGTGACAGCTCCGGCACTCATGCCGACAATGACAATGCTGATAAACATATTGTAAACGATCTGGTCTTTCAGAAAAAAGAGCAGGGGTGTAAAACCCCAAAGCAGTGCGGTAGAGGCAACACCTAAGTAGAGGTGCTGATACCAGACCTGGTGATCATGACGCTCAGGATGTAGATGAAATGTACGCGTATCTATAAAACGCGCTAAAATAACCAGGAGCATCATGATATACCACAACATTAACTGTGTATGATTGATGACAGGCCAAAGTACACTGACAAGAAAGCTGGCAATGAATACAATGGCAAAAAGAGACCGGTATAAATTGCTATAAAGCAATTTAATAAACTGTGTCGCGATCTCTTCTTGATAGCTTGGTCTATCCAAAGCAAGAAATGATAAGAGAGAATGAAGTATAGGTCGTTGCTGTTTCATGGTTATGTTAGAATAACACCTTTTTGGAAAATAAAGGATTAATGAACTTTAAAAAGAGAGCCTGTAGTTGAAATAGTAGGTGTTGGAGAACA
>DAOWOG010000280.1 GCA_030642185.1 Helicobacteraceae bacterium
CATAGGCTTAGCGGCCGGTTGATAATATCGCTAAAAAAAATTTTGATCACTCAGTGTGAAAATAAATTATGTTCTTCTGATACGCTTGCCCTCTTTGACAGTCGAGATGGCTGGAAGCTTGATAACTTTGAAGGTTTGACATGGATCGAAGGCGATCGCTATCTTATGGTCAGTGACGATAATGGCAACCTTTTTCAAAAGTGTCTATTGGTACTTTTTGAAGTGAACGGGCAAGGCAAAAAATAAGGCACTGTCCGCTTACTTGTCACAATTTGTTCTTTCTAATGTGCAAATTTCAGTGTCGCAACACCGGCGATGATAAGCAACACGCCAAGATAACGTGCCAGTGTTCCCGGGTCTCCATAAAAAAAGACACCGACAAAAAAGGTTCCGGCCGCGCCAATGCCTGTCCAGACGGCATAAGAGGTGCCGATAGGAATGCTCTTTTGCGCCATCCACAGCAGCAGACCGCTGATCGTCATAAAGAAAACGGCGATGATTATACCGGTGATACGTGTTTCAGTCTGCTGTGCCATTTTAAGCCCGACAGGCCAGCCAATTTCCAATACTCCTGCCAAAATCAGATAAATCCATGCCATGCTATTTCCTTCTGTAATTTTAAAATAGTATCGTTTTTTTTCTTATTGTAAGAGAATCGTTTTTTCACCCTTTAACGTTTAATTCATCAAGTAAGCTTTACCATAACAAAAAATTATTATAAAGGCTAAACAATGGCACACGTATCACTACCGGAATTTGAAGAGATGGATCCGCAGATCCAGGAGATCGCCCGACCGATTTTGGAAAAAACAGGACAGTTGGGAGAGATTTTTAAACTGCTTGCTGTACGAAAAGATATCTATTTTGCCACAGATGGCATGATTCAGGCATATCTACTCAAGGAGACGGAACTTTCCTATGATACTAAAGAGAGCATAGCCCTGCTGATCTCGAAAGAAAACGGCTGCAAGATGTGTGTTGATGTGCACAAAAGCATTGCCAAGATGCTGGGGATGAGTGAAGAGCGTATTGAGGAGGTTCTGGAGGGGATCGACAGCATTCATACTACCGAAGAAGAGAAAGAGCTGCTGCGTTTTTGTGTCCGGGCATCGCATAAAGATAACTACAAAGTGCTCAAAGGAGAGATCGATCATCTCAAAACATTGGGATACAGTGAAAGCCAGATCATTGAAGCGGTCGCCATTGTCGGGTATTTTAACTATATTAACACGCTCTCAAATGTGTTCGCGCTTGGGGAGTGATAAATAGCTGATTTTGTCAGCTTTCGATACGCTTGCCCTCTTTGACAGTCGAGATGGCAGCAAGAATCAGTGTACGGTTTATGAAGTGTTCTTGCAGTTACGTTACGATCAAGAAGTATAGAAAAGGAATTTGTTATGAATGAGACAAGACTTCTATTGATCGAAGATGACGTACAGATGGCAGAACTGCTGATGCGGTTTTTGAAAGAGCATGCAATGGTTGTAGCCCATGTGACACGTCCGTCTCAAGCGATGACAATGCTCGCTGTTGAGACGTTTGATCTGATCGTGCTGGATCTCTCATTACCGGAGATGGACGGGCTGATGCTGTGCCGGAAGATTCGGGAAGTCTCAGATGTACATATCATTATCTCAAGTGCACGAAGTGATCTTGAAGATAAACTGACCGGTCTGGAAAACGGTGCGGATGATTATCTGCCGAAACCCTATGATCCGCGTGAACTGCTTGCCCGGATTAAAACCGTGTTGCGCAGGCAGGGGAAGATGGCGGATGAAGAGGTGTCGCATAGCCGTTTTCGTGTGGATGAAGCTTCGACACAGATCTATTTTGATGATAAAGTGCTTACTTTGACTCTTGCAGAGTATGAGATCTTAAAACTTCTGATTAAAAAGGCTAACCGCACCATCAGCCGTGCGGACATTGCCAACAGTATTGATTCGCACCGTTTTGACAGCGGAGTTGAAAGTATCAATATCTTGATCGGGCGTATCCGTAAAAAGATCGATGCGGATAACTATGATGCATTTATTCAGACCGTAAGAGGCATAGGATACCGTTTTGTGGAAAATTAAAGCACGTTCAATCATCTTTTCTGCCCGTTTGGTAGGTGCTATCGCAGCGATATCACTTATTGCCGCCACCTTTATGGCCATCAGCCTTTCCATGTACCTTGACAAACGTAATGAGGTACACAGAGCAGTCATGCTTTATGACCTGCTGTTTATGACCAAACCGTCTCCGGAGGATTTTCAGCGTTATCTGAAAGAGCACAAACTCACACCGGTTGGCGGTGAGCAGATGCGCCATATCAGAGAAGGCGGCAAAGCATTGATCGAAGATCCGCTGTTGCGCCGAACGTTTCAGTCGGGCAACATAGAGATTTTTACCTATGCGGAACACTATTACTATGCGTATAAGATGCATGATATGTATTATTACCGCAGTGATGAGCCGATGACGCCGTATATGATCTATATCTTTGCGGCATTTGGATTGCTGCTGATCATGCTGATGTTTCTTTATCGTTATATCTTCATTTCGATTCAGCCGCTTCGACACCTTCATGCGCAGATCCGCCGTTTTGCTGAGGGAGAAAGAGATATTGATACGAAAGTAGATGGCACGGATGAGGTTGCACAGGTTGCAAATGCCTTTCATGAAAGTGTTCAGAAAGTAGAAGGGCTTCAAAAAAGCCGATCGCTGTTTATGCGTAATGTCATGCATGAGTTGAAAACACCGATCAGCAAGGGAAAACTGCTGGCACACCTGCTTGAGATCGATGCAAAAGACAAGGCACTGTTAAATGATCTGTTTGAGCAGATGCAGGGTCATCTGAATGATTTGGCCCGTGTGGAGTCACTGACGGCACGCAATCTTGAACTGGATATGCGTGCGTATGCAGCGGTGGATGTGGTAGATCATGCTATTGACCTGCTGGCCGTTGACAGATCGCAGTTGCAGGAGAGCCTCGGTGATGAAATGATCCGAGTGGATTTTAACCTCTTTGCCTATGCCTTGAAAAACCTGATCGACAACGCTGTCAAATATGCTCACAGCAAACCGGTGTCGATCGCATTTATGGATGATTGTCTCAGTATCTCAAATACAGGTACTCCGTTTAAGGAACACTTCACAACTTACCTTAAAGCGTATCAGCGTGACACCTCTCAGCACAGCCTGGAGGGAATGGG
>DAOWOG010000144.1 GCA_030642185.1 Helicobacteraceae bacterium
ATCATACGACAAGGTCCACACCATGGAGCCCAAAAGTCTACCATTGTTACACCTTCAGCGATTGTTGCGTCAAACTCAGCTGATGTTAATTCAACATATTTTCCCATAAATATTCCTTATTTCAAAATTTAATTGCGGTATTATACCTTCCGGTTCTTTAAACTTAACTATTAAAATTCATCTAAATAGGACAAAAACTATCCTATTTTAAAATTCAGGCTTTTTTTCAACCGTTAAAGTGTAATATTTTCGACCAATTCAACCGCTTCCGGAGTCACGGCAACGGCATCTATACTGTAATCAATTTCAAGCCGATGCTTCTTAAGATAGACATCGACCGTTCGTAAAAAACGCTGAAGTTTTCTTGGAGTAATATTTTGCATTGCCAATGCATAGGTGCTTGCACTTTTCACTTCGACAAAATGAAGCACCTCTGATTTTAAAGCAATAATATCAATTTCTCCAAAACGGCTGCTGACGTTACGATCGATGATCTCAAAACCATTTTCTCTTAAATACTGAGCCGCCTTCTCCTCGGCAATATCACCGCGTGCACGACTCATGCAACGGGCAGGACATCGACTTTGATCGATTTGAATGCTGCGGTGAGAATCAATTCGTCACGTTTGTCACCGAAAATGGCATTGATACGCGACTTGGCATGATGAAAGGTCACAAACAACGTTTTGGGCTGCACTTTATCTGTCAATCTGATCCGCAGCGGTTCTGTCTGCCCATGCTCATTTTTCAAGATGACATACTCGGTAGGAAAATCTTCCGCATCATTTTCATTCACCAGCAGAATATCTTCATCATAACGTTTATTCAAGCTTTCACTTGCTTTCGTCTGTGCTGCATTGTTATAGTGAGCCAGCGTACGCCCCGTTGTGAGGTGATAGCCTTGAAGCGCATCTTCGATCAGTTCAACGACCATCCCGCGCGGTTGATATTGATGATAGTGAAATTCACCCAGTCCATCATCCGTTCTAAAATCCAATAAGTGAAGCACCGGAGTATCTTCAGTATAGACCGGCCACTGCAATCCGCGTTTGCGGTGACGTTCCAAGCGCATGTATGATGCTCCGCTGAAACGGCGGTGTGCCACTTCACGAACCTCATCCCACACTTCGGAACTCTCCTTATAATCATACGTTCCGCCCATTTTGTTATCGAGCATCTGGATCACTTCCCAGTCATCCGGAAGATCAGAGTGAACCAACGGTTGAGAAAGGTGAAGGCGGCGCATCGCATTCACATAAACACCGGTTTTCTCATACGCCGATTTAACACCGACGACGATGTCGGCGCGTGCGGCAACATCATTCATCATCACCTCTTGTACCATCAAGAACTCCAACTGTCCGAATGCCTCATCAATCTTGTTCAGGTTTGGATGGATGTGGGTGATATCTTCGCCCATATTGAGTACCGCCTTTATCTTGCCATCGAGCATCGCATCAACCAGTTGCGGCGTCATCAGGCCAACCTCTTTAGGCTCTTGATAATCCGGATCATAATAGGGCAGACAGCCCATATCACAGGCGCCCTGTACATTATTCTGTCCACGCAACGGCATCAAA
Organism: Helicobacteraceae bacterium; assembly: GCA_030642185.1. Classification (GTDB taxonomy): domain Bacteria; phylum Campylobacterota; class Campylobacteria; order Campylobacterales; family Sulfurimonadaceae; genus 4484-230. The sequence continues at coordinate 1,581 of DAOWOG010000144.1, forward strand.
CCTGCACCATGATGTCCGATGTTGCCTGTGATAAGGGCCAGATGCGTAATGGCCATAACAGCATACGATCCGTCTAGATGCTCGGTTATGCCCAGGCCCCAGAATATCATAGAACGTTTTACCGCATACTCACGGGCAATATTCGGAATCAGTTTTGAAAGGTGTTCATACCCCTTGATCTCTTTAAAATAGTCCGGATTGGCATACGGATCATTCAGAATTTTTTCTTTATATTCATCAAACCATTTAGTCCGCGTAGCAATAAATTCCCTGTCATACAGTTCTTCATCGATAATGACATACGCCATCATATTCAAAATCAACAGGTTTGCTTCATGCGGGACAATCGCTTTATGCTTGGCAAACTTCATCAGTTTGATCTCGCGAACATCGATCACCGCCAGGTTATTGCTTTTTCGCGAGGCATCCACCATTCGGTTTGCAACAATCGGATGGGCTTCGGTGGTATTGGAACCGATGACGACCATAAATTCCGTTAGATAAATATCATTGTATGGATTGGTCGCTGCTCCTTCACCAATGGTCGTACGCATCCCCTTCAGACTCGGAGAATGGCATACACGGGCACAATTATCGATATGCGGAGAATTCATAGTGTGGCGTGTGAATTTTTGGAACAGGTAAGCACTTTCACAAGAGGTCCGTGCCCCGCCAATGGCACAGAAACTTTTTTCACCATATGCTGCCTGGATTTCCTTGAGTTTCATCGAAGCCGCAGTTGTCGCACTGTCAATGTCTGATTCATACCAGGTATCATCCAGATCACGCAGTGAACCTGCAATAGCCGTTTTGATCTGCGGATTTTTATCCAGAAAACTTTTCTTAATACGCGGTGCACGTACACGGTTATCTGCCGTCACAAAATCAAAACCGTATTTGCCTTTAATACAGAGTTTCCCCTGAGAGACATACCCATCCGGTGACGCCGTGATCTTGATAATTTTATTCTCTTGAATATGGCCGACGATGTCACAGCCGACACCACAATAGGTACATACCGAATCTATCTGTTGCGCATCCATATTTTCACCCCGTTGCCGTAAAAATTATTGAAGTCTACAGTCTTGGTGCTTAAGAAGTGCGAAAGCCGATTGAGGCTTTCAGGGATTAAAAAAAGATAAAGCAGACAAGCCGATCAGACGATGCGGATCATCACCGGAGCGGCTGCGACAAATTCAAGGGCTTCGATTTCACCAAGAACCTCTCGCATATTGCGTTCAACTGCCTCATAGGTAGAGAAGAGCAAATTGGCGAAGTTTGAATCACTTGGACGCTGAAGCATGGTCTCAATGGAGATGTCGAATTCACCGAACAGTTTCGTAATCTGTGCCAATACTCCCGGCTTGTCCGTGACTTTCAGGCGCAGATAGTATTTTGAAACGATATCGTCCCTGTTTTTCAATTTCAGACCGCGTTCAAGCGGTTTATCAAAGCCAAGCATCGGTGCGCGTTTACCGGAGCGGACAATATCAATGATATTAGCCACAACAGCACTAGCTGTTGCATCACCGCCGGCTCCCGGCCCGTAATAGAGTGTTTCACCGACATAATCTCCGACAACACTGATACCGTTCATGACACCATCGATCTTGGCGATCATCTGCTCTTTACGGATCAAACTGGCATGCACACGCAATTCTACTTCGTCGCCATCACGTTTTGCGATACCGAGCAGTTTTACGGCATAACCAAACTCTTTGGCAAAGGCGATATCATCCTGAGAGACCTCTTCGATTCCCTCGATCAGGATATCTTCCGGTTTGGCATCGATACCATAAGCGATCGAAGCAAGGATCAACAGTTTGTGTGCCGCATCAAATCCGCCGATGTCAAAGGTAGGATCCGCTTCAGCATAGCCAAGCTCCTGTGACTCTTTTAAAATGGCATCGAACGAAACACCTTCATCTGTCATTTTCGTCATCATATAGTTACAGGTGCCGTTTAAAATACCCTGGATTGATTCGATATGATTGGCAGAAAGACCGTCACGCAGTGCACTGATGATAGGAATGCCCCCCGCGACACTGGCTTCGTATTCAAATGCAATATCTTTTGCAATCTCCTGAAGCTCGTAACGATGATAAGCCAACAGTGCTTTGTTTGCCGTAACAACCGCCTTACCGTTTTGCAAAGCTGCTTTAACAACTTCAAACGGCTCTTCGACACCACCCATCAATTCAACGACGATGTCGATTTCAGGGTCATTAACAATGTCATACGGATTGTCTGAAAGGGCAATATTAAGTCCTCTATCTTTATTCAGATTGCGTACAACACCGCTTTTAACACTGACTTCATGCCCGGCCCGTGCCGTAATTATCTTTTTATTCTCATGCAGAATTTTGACAACAGAAGTTCCAACCGTTCCGACTCCAATTACACCGACTTTGATCATGCCTGTGTCTCCTTTTCAAACTGCGCAAGAAAACGCTTGATATTTTTTGCCGCCTGGCGGATACGGTTTTCATTTTCAATCAAAGCGATACGCACGTAGCCTTCCCCGTACTCACCAAAACCGATACCCGGTGCAACAGCCACCTGTGCTTCCACTAAAAGACGTTTACTAAACTCAAGTGAACCAAGATGTTCTGCTTGTTTCGGGATTTTTGCCCAGACAAACATGGTGGCTTTATTGCGGCGAATCGACCAACCGGCACGTTCAAATGCTTCAATCAGGACATCCTGACGCTGATCGTACTTATCCGTAATCTCCTGAACACAGGTCTGATCCCCGTTAAGGGCAACGGTAGCCGCCACCTGAATCGGCGTAAACATCCCGTAATCCAGCCAACTTTTAATCTTCTGCAATGCACCGATCAGTTTCTTGTTACCGACACGCCAACCTGCCATATTGTAGCTTTTAGAAAGTGTAAATGACTCAACCGCAACATCCTTGGCACCCTCTACCGACATAATGGACGGTGTTTTATAGCCGTCAAAGGTAATGTCACCGTAGGCAATGTCGGAGATAATATAAAAACGCTCTTTTTTCGCCAGTGCGACCAAACGCTCGTAAAACTCCGGGGTGACCGTAGCCGTTGAAGGATTGTGCGGAAAATTCACTACAACATATTTTGGTTTGGGAACAGAATCTTTAAATGCGGTGTCAAGGTACTCAAAGAATTTATCTTCATCCACATTATAATCTTCATCAAACGGCAGCGGCATCTTCTGAACATTACCGCCGGCAAGAACAAAAGCATACGAATGAATCGGATAAGTCGGATCCGGCACCACAGCGACATCACCCGGATTGGTAATTGCATAAGCGAGGTGAGCGTATCCCTCTTTTGAACCCATGGTTGCTACAGCCTCCGTCTCCGGATCAAGATCGACATCATAACGGCGCTTATACCAGTCCGTAATCGCCAGACGCAGTTTAAATATCCCTTTGGAATTCGAATACCCGTGGGTCTTCGTTTTTTGAGC
>DAOWOG010000356.1 GCA_030642185.1 Helicobacteraceae bacterium
ATCCGTTCACTTAAAAGCCAAGGAAAGGGTGCATTATAATACTCTATCTGATATGGATGCAGAACTTGAAATTCTAGAGTTAAAACTAGAGAAAATAAAACAACTCAAAGAGGGTATGATGCAGGAGTTGTTGACGGGGAGGATACGCCTGATATGAAGCAAATCATTACACTTGAAACACTCTATGAGAAGATTGATCTTGGTGAAAATGTAGATATTGAGTTTAAAAGTGCCAGAGGTGGACTGCCAAAATCGTTATGGGAGACACTTTCAGCTTTTGCCAACACAGTCGGCGGTTATATCATCCTTGGCGTTAATGAGCTTCGTGATGGCTCGTTTGAAATAGGAAGCCTCGGCAATCCAAAAGGAGCGTTAAAAACCTTTTGGGATACCCATAACAACCCTCAAAAACTAAGTACTCCCATCTGCTATGAAGATGACATATCGCTTATTAGTATTGATAATGCTGCCGTGATGATGATTCATGTGCCTGAAACAACACGAACACAACGCCCTGTTTATCTTAATGGCAATCCCTATGCCGGTACCTATAAACGGAACTTTGAAGGCGACTACCGATGCAGCAAGACGGAAGTTAAGCAGATGCTGCGTGATGCTTCCAATGATGCACAGGATTTTGACATCGTAGAAGGTTTTGGACTTGATGATATTGACAGGGAGACACTTCAGGCATACCGTAACCGTTTCAGATCCCGTCTGGCAGACCACCCTTATTTGGCTCTTGATGATAAAGCGTTTTTAAAACAGCTCGGTGCCTACCGTCGTGACCGTAAAAGCGGTGCAGAAGGGTTGACAACAGCGGGGCTTCTTATGTTTGGCAAAGAGTCGAGCATTATGGAAGCGTATCCTCATTTTCATCTTGACTATCGTGAAAAGCTGACGGACAATCCCGATGAGCGATGGAGCTACAGGATCACGCAAGACGGTACATGGGAGTGCAACCTTCATAACTTCTACTTTAGAGTTTATAACAGGCTGATACAGGATGTCGAAGTCCCTTTTGCCCTTGATCATGAAGGCGTTCGCATAGGAGAGACGCATGTACACGAAGCCATTCGTGAAGTTCTTGCCAATATGCTGGTGCATGCCGACCACAAAGCCACCAAGTCAAATGTCATCATCAAAGAGCGCGAATCCATGTTGTTTACAAATCCGGGTCGTCTGCGTATTACCATTGCGCAGCTTTACGAAGGCGGTGTGAGTGATCCGAGAAATCCAAACGTTCAAAAAATGTTCCAGTTTTTAGGACTGGGAGATAAAGCCGGTTCCGGTTTTTTGAAAATACTCAGAGCGTGGAAAGAGCAGGAGTGGTTCAGACCATTGGTTTATGAAAAGTACGATTCGGAGTTGACCGTTGTTATGCTTCCTATGCTGAGTATGGTACCGGAGCATATTAATGAAGACCTGTTGAGTATCATAGGCGACGAATACCATCATACGGACGAGCTGCAGCGACTGATTCTGATCCTTGCACATCAATTTTCAACAACAAGCAATAGCGAAGTCGGCATCTACTCAACAAAACATCCCCGTGAAATCGGAGACGAACTAAAGCAGATGGTTAAAAAAGGGTGGCTTGTTTCCGAGGGAAGCGGTCGCGGTATGCGCTACAGATTAAAACGGCGTGATGGCATTGAAAATTTAAGTGGGGGCCAAGCTGAAGAGTTAGGGGGACAAGCTGGGGGACAAGCTGAAAATTCAGGGGGACAAGCTGGGGGACAAGCTCTTCAAAATCCCGAAATAACGCTGCATGAGAGTTATATTCTTCAAGCTCTTGCACAGGAAAACAAGTCTGCAAAAGCGCTACGAACTTTACAAGACAGCAGTGTAAATATCAGCGGAGCTTTTAAAGAGCGTTTGACGCAATTACTGGAAAAGGGTTTAATCGCCTTTACAATCCCTGACAAACCTAAAAGTCCAAATCAGCGTTACCGGATTACGGAGATTGGCAGAGCGTTATTAAAAGAGAAGGTGTAAGATGAGCAGCAGTATAGGCAAACCTGAACGAGTAACACAAAACCGCATTATAGAGCTGTTTCAAGATGAACTTAAATACAAGTACCTTGGCGATTGGGAAAATAGAGCCAACAACTCAAACATAGAAGAAACACTCCTTACTGCCTACCTCGAACAAAACTATACTTCTGCACAGATCAGCAAAGTCATTCATAAACTCAATAGCGAAGCAAATCAGCACAACCGAAGTTTGTACGAAAATAACAAAGCCGTCTATGAGAGGCTGAGATACGGCATTTCTGTTCAGACAGATGTCGGAGAAAACAGTGAGACCGTTAAACTCATTGACTGGGATGAGCCTCTCAAAAATCATTTTGCTATCGCGGAAGAGGTGACTGTTCACGGCAACCGCGAGAAGCGTCCCGACATTGTGTTGTATGTCAATGGTATTGCTATCGGGGTGCTTGAACTTAAAAACAGCCGCGTTTCCATCTCTGAGGGTATACGACAGAGTATCGTCAATCAACAGAGTGAGTTTATAGGCTCCTTTTTTAGTACCGTGCAGTTTGTCTTTGCCGGAAACGATACCGAAGGGCTTCAGTACGGTACTATCGGCACACCTGAGAAGTTCTTTTTGACCTGGAAAGAGGATGAAGAGGAAAATAGCGTATACAAACTGGATA
>DAOWOG010000012.1 GCA_030642185.1 Helicobacteraceae bacterium
CCTCATCAATCTGTGCGAGACGCAGTGAAATGATCAGCGGCAGATTCAGATTTTTCAGATCCATTGCCCGATAATTCAGCTTGATATCAAGTCTCTCAGAATGTTCCAGCTGCAAGATACGGCCGATCCCGATCTGACCATCCTCTTTCTCGTCCCACTCAAATGGTTTAAGCTCTCTGTTAAATGCAGCGCTCAGATCGCGGGCAACTCCGTGAATACTCAAACAGTCTCCACGGTTTGCAGTCAATTCAAGCTCAATCAGGTCATCATTAAACACTGCATTTTCCGCCAGTGGAGTCCCCAGTTTCAGTTCTCCGATGCTCTCATCAAGCACCAATATACCCTCTTCAAGTTTCGGCAGACCAATCTCGGTGGATGAACAGATCATGCCGGCTGAATCAACACCGCGAAGTTTCACCGGTTTGATCTTCATACCATTGGGCATAACTGCTCCCACAACGGCGACTGCAACATACTGACCGGCTGCGACATTCGCTGCCCCGCAAACGATCTGTCGGGTATCTGATCCGACATCAACCTGACAGACATTCAATTTGTCCGCATCAGGATGTTTTTCACATTCCAGTACTTTGCCGATAACAATATTTTCAGGAATGCTGAACGACTCGATGCGATCAACTTCCAGACCAATCTCGTTAAATCTTGCCGCCAACTCATCTGTACTGATATCTTCGAGGTCAATCCACTCATTTAACCAGGTTCGTGTTACGATCATCTAAACTGCTCCAAAAGTCTGACATCACCTTCAAACAGTGATCTTAAATCTCCAATATGATGAATCAGCATTGCAAAACGTTCAACACCGAGTCCAAAAGCATAACCGCTTACATCTTTGTATTTGACTGCTTCAAATACATTGGGATCGACGATACCGCATCCAAGGACTTCCAGCCATCCTGTTTTGGAACACACCCTGCATCCTTTGCCTTCACAGAAAATACAACTTATATCTACCTCAGCGGATGGTTCGGTGAATGGGAAAAAACTGGGACGAAAACGAATGTTGACATCACCAAACATATATTTGAGAAAATCTTCAAGAATATATTTCAGGTTGGCAAAAGAGACTTCGCCTTCTTTATCAACAAGTAGGCCTTCAACCTGATGAAACATCGGAGTGTGCGTCAAGTCATAATCACGGCGGAATACTGCGCCCGGTGCAATCATGCGGATCGGAGGCTGTGTATGCAGCATTGTGCGGATCTGAACCGGTGAAGTATGGGTACGCAGCAGCATTTCATCACTGAAGTAGAACGTATCCTGCATATCGCGGGCAGGATGGTACTTCGGAAGATTCAAAGCCTCAAAGTTATGAAAATCATCTTCAACCATCGGCCCTGTATGCACAGAAAAATTCATCGATACAAAATACTCGACGATACGATCCATCGTCTCCATAACCGGATGCAGCGATCCGCGTTCAGAGTGTGAAGCGTAAAGTGTTACATCAATTCCCTCTTCTTTCATCGCACGTTCCAGTACCAGTGTCTGCAAGCTGTTTTTTTGATCATTCAGCAGTGCCATCAACTTGCTTTTATGGGTATTGAGCTCTTTGGCAATGCCCGCTTTTTCTTCATTTGGAGCACTTTTCATCTTCGCGAACTCAGCTGACAGCACCCCTTTTTTTCCAAAGACAGCGATGCGGATCTCTTCAAGTGTTTCAACACTCTCGGCTGCCTGGATTTTATCGTACCACTCTTTCAATTAGAGGCTCCGTTTTCTATGGAATTTCGCGTATTTTATCCAATCTCTTTTAACAGTAACTTGAATGTCCTGAAGCACGACCTTGGCAAGGGTATATTCAGATAATACTATGCTACAATAAAAGAAAAAGTCCAGGATGGAACAATGTGTATTTTTTGTAAGATAGTCAATAACGAGATCCCTTCAAATCCGGTCATGGAAAATGACAATTTTATTGCGTTTCATGACCTCAATCCCAAAGCTCCCGTACATGTTCTGGTGATCCCGAAAGTACATGTCGAAAGTTTTAATGATGTTTCCGCTGAGATGATGGCCGGGATGACGACGTTTATACAAGATGTGGCTGAACATGTAGGTATCAAAGCATCGGGCTACCGTGTCATTACCAATGTAGGCGAAAATGGAGGACAGGAAGTCAAACACCTGCATTTTCACGTCTTGGGCGGAGCACGGTTGAAATGGGGACATTTTTCCGACGCAGACCCAAAAGACTTTCTCTAAGCCTTAGCGCCTTCGCATCACCAGTTTCATTACTTTGGCGATCGTTCCAAGTAATGACGGCGGTCTGATCTCTCCCATCCAGTAACGCAGTGCACGCTCTGCCGTCACCGGATTTTCAAGTGCGTTGACAAGGCGGCTGCTCATCCAGTCGGATCGCATAAACATACGCTGCAAAATATGCATAAACCGGAAACGCCTGTGATACATTCTTTTCCATTTTTGTTCATACTGCCCGGGAGAATGTTCTATGATCGCTTCCGCAGCCAGACGGCCTGACTTCATGGCAAAATAGATCCCTTCATAGGTAAATGGCATCACCAATCCGGCTGCGTCACCGACAAAAAAGGTGCGTTTAGCATAAAAAAGATCACCTTTATACTCGGGAATATAAAAACCTTTTGGTTTGACTTCTGCATCAAAATACGTTGAAAACATCTTAAAATAGCGGTGAATAGCACGCGAATCACCGGCAATCGTACCGATCGAGCTGCCGATACTATGCGGAAAATTCCAGGCGTAATAACCCGGTGCGATCTCACTTCCCAGCCAGAATTCACAACTGTCAACTGACCCATCAGAGAGATTTTTGTAGAGCGTCAACACCTTTGCCGGTGATGTTCCCGTCAGTTTTTTTCTTAACATAGAGTTGACACCGTCTGCCGCAATACAATACGATGCTTTAATCAACAGCGCTTCATCAGCTGTTTTTACCTTGAGAAGTACGCCGTTGTCTGCATCCTCTTCTATCGATGTGCAGCGTCCTTCAATCAGCTCTGCACCATCGTTTTTTGCCAAAGTACGCAAAGAGGCATCAAATTCACTGCGATGAACGACACAGATCGTATCTTTTTTCAAGGCGACATCTACTCTTTTATGTGCTGCTGAGACCAATGTCAATGTATCGACCTCTTTGCTGCAAAATGAATGGGGAATATCTAACTCATTAAAAGCAGACCGTTTCAGTCCGCCGCCGCAAGGTTTTTCATAAAGGAAGTTTTTTTCCAGCAGGATCACCGGAACATTTTGTCTGGCAAGAGTGCGTGCCGCGGTTGCACCGGAAGGCCCGCCGCCAACGACGACCACCTGAGTTTGAAGTGTTTTCATTTTTTAAATCAGGCTGGACAGCTCTCTATTTCACCAAAATCCACACTGCTGCCGCCACCGCTGATCATGGACTCGTTTTCACGCACAAGATTACCGTTATGGATAATCGAAAAAGTGATCTTGACACTGTCTCGGACCGTATTGATTGTTGAACAGTAGGTTTCAAGTGAAGCCATTACCCAGTGTGCTGCGGTCGAATCATCGGCATCCGAATCAAATCGATAGATGAGATCCAGGGTGTTAAACTTTCTTGGATGATCATCATTACGGACAACATCACCCTCTATATTAAGGTTTGTAACTGTTTTACCCTGGCTTTTCGGAATGGCGATTATATCGGAAGCACTGCAGGCGATCATGCCGCTTAAAAAGTACTCTACCGGTGAGATCACCGGACAATCAATAATAAAACTGCTGTTTTCAGTTTTTGCTTCAAAGCGCATTTCGTCCTGATGAGAGATAGTTACTTTCATAAATCCAGATCCTTTAAATAGTTTTCAAAATAGACAAGCTGTTCCAGTGTACGGACACTCGCCGTACCGCCCTGGGATGTTCGTGCTTCCATCGAGTGATCAATGGCCAGAAATACCATCACATTCTCATTGATACGATCATCAATCGCTTTAAGCTCTGCAAAATCGATGTCACTCAAATCGATCTGAAGCTCTTCCGCTTTTGCTACCGCTTTTCCGGTGATAAAATGTGCTTCACGAAATGGTATGCCACTGTATTCAACCAGATAATCCGCCAAATCAGTAGCACTTAGATGACCGACTTTGCAGGCACGATGCATATTTTCCGTTTTAATGCTCATTGTTTTGAGCGCTTCTTTTAAAATTTCCAATGAAATTTCTGCCGTTTCAACACTGTCAAACACACCTTCTTTATCTTCCTGGGTATCTTTGTTATACGCGAGAGGAAGTCCTTTCATCACGGTCAACAGTCCCATTAAAGAACCATATACCCGTCCGGTTTTCCCACGCAGCAGTTCAGGAACATCCGGATTTTTTTTCTGCGGCATAATGGATGAACCGGTACTGTATTCATCCGAGAGTTCCACAAAACCAAACTCATAACTCGACCACATGACCAACTCTTCACTAAGGCGTGAAATGTGCATCATCATCGTAGAAATGTTAAAAAGTATTTCCAGAGCAAAATCACGATCACTGACCGTATCGAGACAATTGATGCTGACCGAATCAAACCCCAGCGCTTCGGCGGTATATTCTCGGTCAACATTATGCGGTGTGCCTGCAAGCGCAGCACATCCGAGCGGTGAGACACTGTTGCGTTTTTTACTCTCCGTGAAACGCTCTATATCACGTTTGAACATTGAAGCATACGCCAGCATATGAAATCCAAAATTAATCGGCTGAGCATGCTGAAGGTGGGTCATTCCCGGAATCAGTGTTGTTGTGTGCTTTGCAGCAATGTTGACAACTGTTTCCATCAATCTTTTTAATAAAACGGTAATCTCTTCATTTTTACGCAGAACATAACGGCGAAAATCAACCGCCACCTGATCATTACGGCTGCGGGCCGTATGCAGTTTTTTTCCGGCATCGCCGATCAATGCAGTCAGACGTTTCTCGATCCCCATATGCAGATCTTCATCGCTGATGACCCATTCAAACGTACCCGACTCAATCTCGGACTTGACCTGAGCCATACCGTCTTCGATAGCCTTCAGCTCTTCAGCACTTAAAATACCCTGCTTTGCCAGCATCGCTGCATGCGCCAAAGACCCTTCGATATCTTCACGATAAAGTTTCCGATCATACATAATCGATGCATTGAAATCATCTAAAAGTGACGATGCTCCTGCAGAAAAACGTCCTGACCACATTTTGTCCATAATCTGTTCCATTTAAAAAAATTTTGTATTTTATAACTGATATTTCTTTTCGAGCTCTTCACTGAGATCCCACAGTTTTCTCTTTTTCAGTGATTCCACCACGGACGGCGTACATTCTACGTCATCCGGCCAACGTCGCTCAAATCCATCGACCCCGGTTTTATTTGTTCCGTCAACACCCACCGTATCGCCGTCAATAAACAAGTCTCGCTGTGCATCGATATTGTTTACCACACGCCATGTCAACATATAGGCGTTGTCAAGATCATTTTTATGATCATCCACAAACACAACAATACGTAAATGTTTATACAGAGGTTTTAATGCCTGGAAACACGCTTTTGAAGGCCGCGTTTTATCCAATGCGACGACCGTAACAGGGTTGGATGTCTCTGTCATATACTGACGCATTGCTTTAACTTCAGGAAGAAGCTGTTTTACCTGCTCAAGCAGGTTTGTATCTTCAAGCACTTCGGGCGGATCGATCTTCTCTTCGGAAGTGGCATCAATACCCAGTTTACCGCCCACCAGCGTCTCTGGACTGGAGTGATCAAGTGCGTCGACGATTCCTTCAGAAATAAACATCTTTTTCACAGCAAAACGATTCAGCACATAACGTATAAAGGCTTCATAATCATCCAGTTCAGGAGCCTTTTCATCTACAAAAATCGCATGTTTGACAAAACTCATCTGCCCTGCTCCCCAGAAGACATGCATAAACTGTTTGGCATGGCCTTTGTAGAGTGTTTTCATTTTGGCAAAAATAAGATTATGAAAAACACCGTTTTCCGGCATATGATAATCGATAAGATCCGGTGCACTTGTTTTAAGAAGCGGCAAAAAGACACGTTCTGTCGGCCAGCCCATATATTTATCTTCCAGCGGCGGCTTACCGACCACGGTCGCCAGATAAACGGCATCTTTTTTCTGAGTGATAGCACTCACTTCCATCACCGGGTATGGCTCTTCAAGCGTATAATACCCTGTATGATCGCCAAACGGACCCTCGATCTTCATCTCATTCGGATCAACCCATCCCTCAATCACAAAATCGGCATCTTCAGGAATAAAGAGCGGTGTCGTCAACGACTTGACAATACGTGCCGACTCTTTTTTGACAAATCCATAAAGCAGCAGTTCATTGACTCCGTAAGGAAGCGGCGCTGTCGCACACCATGTATAGAGAGGGTCGCCGCCTATTGCAATTGAGACCGGCATCTTCCGTCCCGCCTTCTGATACTGATCAAAAAAGTGCGATGCATCTTTATGAATCTGCCAGTGCATTCCAAGACGGTTTTTATCATAGACCTGAAGCCGATACATTCCAAGATTGACCATACTTCCGTCAAGACTTTGCGTGTAGACCTGTCCCATCGTAATAAACGGCCCGCCGTCTTGCTCCCACGTCGTCAATACCGGAAGTTTATAGAGATCAACTTCATTGCCAAGGTATTTAATCTGCTGACACTCTCCCTCGCCTTTGAGACGTTTCGGAAAGACCGATTTAAGCGAAAAAAGATCGCCCAGCATTGAAAATTTATCTTTAAATGAGGATGGCGGTTTCATATGAAGAAGGTTTTCAATCTCCGAAGCGACCGACTCGACACTGCGCCCAAACAGCAGCTCTGTTCGTGCGTACGAGCCATACAGGTTCATCGCAACCGGTGTATCAAAAGTGATATTATTTTTTTTATCAACAGGATGGGTAAAAAGAAGCGCTTTGGAGTTCTCCTTTTTAACCTCGGCATAAGCCAAATGCGGGATTTCAAGATAGATATCCAGCGGTTCGTCGATAACTTTCAACTCCCCTTTTTGTCTGAGTAGATCAAGCGTACGTTTCATAGAATATCCTTATTCCGGCTGACTGGCACCTACTGCTTCTGCCTTGGCCAAGAGTTCTTTAGCACCGCGATCAATCATTTTCTGAGCCATTTCACGACCAATCGTCTGATACTGATCTCTACTGACGATACGGCTGTCAGTCATGATCTCTTCACCGTCGGGCATTCCCAAAATCGCTTTAACGATAATATCGTCATTTTCCATCACAAAGGCATTGACTCCGATCGGTACCTGACATCCGCCTTCAAGCATATCAACAAAATCCCGCTCTATCGTCGTCTCAATACGGCTGTACTCATCATCGAGTCCCTGAACGATCTTGATGATTTCCGGATCGTCAATACACTGTAGACCCAGAGCTGCCTGACCCATTGCCGGAAGCATCTGATCCGGTACAATTGGATAGACATGTTCAACTTCATTCTGAAGATCAAGCCGGTTTATTCCCGCTGCTGCGAGAATGATTGCATCATACTGTCCCTCTTTGAGCTTACGGATACGGGTGTTGACGTTACCGCGCAGCCATTTGATCTTAAGGTCCGGTCGCAAACGGCTAAGCTGCATCTGACGGCGAAGGGAAGAAGTTCCTACAACAGCGCCCTGCGGAAGATCGTCAATATCACGGTATTTTTCGCTCATCATGGCATCGCGTACATCTTCACGTTCTGTCACTGCGGCAAGCACAAGTCCTTCCGGCATCCGTGTCGGAACATCTTTCAGACTGTGTACCGCCATATGAGCATCTCCGCGGTACATTGCCTCTTCAAGTTCTTTGAGAAAAAGCCCCTTACCTCCGATTTTAGCCAAAGGTGCATCCAGTATCTTATCACCGAGTGATTTCATCGGCAATAATTCAATGGTCAATCCGGGGTTAAGCTCTTCCAGGCTGGCTTTGATGTGTTCACTCTGCCACATTGCCAATTTACTTTCACGAGTTGCAATTATGAGTTTTTCCATATTATTTGACTTTAACCTGTCTGAATTTATCTTTGGAAGCATCTTTTTTACCATCAAAAAAGATTGTCGGCGTCCCGTTTACCATCATCGATGTGATAACTTCTTCATCAAATTTGACCTGCTTTTCAACAGCTTTGGTATGAATGTCTTTCAATTTGACACTGGTGTTGAGATGCTTGTTGAAGGCATCGATAATTTTCTGCTCATTGGTTTCATGCGCATCAATGTTAACCGTATACATTTTCAGCACAACATCCTTGCGTCCCTGGTGTTCTGCAACAATGGCTGCTTTGGTTAAAGCAACGGCAGCAGGGTGAATCCTCGCCAGCGGGAAATGATAGTAATAGACAGCGAACGTTTCAGGATACTGTTTCATGTAGTTGATCGCTTCAGGTACAAATTTACGGCAAAACGGGCATAACGGGTCTGAAAAAATAGCGACTTTGTGTTTGGCGTCTGCATTTCCGTAAATGTGGTTTTGCGGTGCATAGAACTCTGCTTTAAAATCAGGAACGATTGTGTCTTTAAGGTTTTGTCCGGTTTTCATATCGGTCAGTTCCGGTGTGATAAAGTCACCATTTGCAAAATAGATCATCCGTTGTGTAATCGGACGAACATCATTACCCTGTTTGACTTTTGCATTTAAACTCACCGTAAAAGCCTCCCAGCCCTTGAGCTGTTTCAACGGTTGTTTATCGACAACCTTGATCGTCAAATCAGATACATTCGGATTTTTCGAAATGCTCTTTTGTAAAAATGACTCTACCTGTGTGTTGCTTGCAGCAAACAGGCTAGCGCTTAAGAGTATCGTCGCGGATAATTTCGACATCAATGACATTATCTTCCTTTTTTGTAGTTGTTGTTTTATGGTAATGGATTGTATCATCTTGTTGTGATTTTGCCGTAAAACGGTTAACCAACATCTTGGTAAAGACACTAAATTGAAGGAATATGCCCAATATATCCGTTAAAAAACCCGGTACGATCAGCAAAATAGCACCAAGCAGTGTAAATATATTCAGACGCTGAAACTCTTGAAGATCGATACGGTTCGTGGATACAGCATGCAGGTTTTCACCCAGTGTACTGCGAAAATTGACAAGAATACTGATCCCGATAAATGCACTTAAAAGAATCTCCAGAAAAGTGTTGATCCCCCCGATAGCCGAAGAGATATTAACCGATACCACTACCTCAAGGAAAAGATAGAGAAGGAAATAGATCATCCTATCAACTCCATGACTGCTTCAAACACTTTATCCTTCGCCACAACACTCTTTTCAAGCGTCTGGCGATGTAATATCTGAACATTTCCGTTTTGCAGTTCTTTACCGACAATAACCGTAAAAGGAAACCCGATCAGCTCGGCATCTTTCATTTTAAAGCCGAAACGCTCTTTTCGATCATCAAGGATCACATCGACACCGGCATCACGCAGACGGTTATATAGTTTTTCACCAAGCTGAAGCTGATCATCATCTTTAATATTTGAAACCATCACATTGACTAGATAAGGCGCTGTTGCCGGTGTCCAGATACACCCTTTTTCATCATGGTGCTGTTCGATCACCGCTGCGATCAGACGGCTGACACCCATACCGTATGTTCCCATGATAAACGGTACGGACTGCCCTTTTTCATTCAAGAACTCGGCACCGAGTGCTTTTGAATAGGTCGTGCCCAATTTAAAAATATGCCCGACCTCGATCCCTTTGGTAAAAGAGAGTGTTCCACTGCAATGCGGACATCCGTCTGCCTCTTTGACTTCATAGAGTTCGGCGAATTGGGCATCTTCGATCACGCTCATAGCAACATTGACAAAGTGAAAATCTTCTTCATTGGCACCGCAGATCATGTGTTCGGCATCTTTCAGATCGTTATCAAAAATACATTTGACATTTTTAACATCCAACGGTCCGATAAAACCCGGTATAAACCCAAGTGCTTTGATCTCATCTTCGCTGACATCAACAAGATCCAGTGCACCGGCAGCATTAACGGCCTTGACTTCCTGTAGATCATCACTGCCGCGCAGAAAAAAGAAAACAATCTCGTCACCTTCTTCATAAATGGCTCGTTTAACCACTGTTTTGAGTGTATAGTAAGGATCAACTCTGAAAAATGAGGCCAGATCTTCAATACTTTTGATACCCGGTGTTTTAAATTTGTTGAATTCCGCTTCAGGCGCTTCAGGAATCTCACGGTGCGGCGAACGTTTGGCTGCTTCTATATTTGCACCGTATTCACAACTGTCACATACGGCCAAGGTATCTTCACCGCTGTTGGCCAGTACCATCAACTCTTTGGAACCCGAACCGCCGATCGCACCGCTGTCAGCTTCAACAATACGAAATTCCAGTCCAAGACGCTCCAAAATACGTTTATAGGCTGCTTCCATTGCATTAAATTCGCGATCAAGGTCTTTATTGCTTGCATGAAAACTGTAACCGTCTTTCATAACAAACTCGCGGGCACGCATCAGACCGAATCGCGGTCGTGCTTCATCACGAAACTTGGTTTTGATCTGATAAAGGTTAAGAGGCAGCTGCTTATAGCTTGTGACCCTGTTGCGAACAATGTTGACCATCATCTCTTCATGCGTCGGTCCAAGGACAAAAAGGTTGTCCTTGCGGTCACGAAAGCGCAGAAGCTCTTTTCCGAACTTCTCAATTCTTCCGCTCTCCTGCCACAGTTCAGCCGGTGTGACAAAACTGAGTTCAACTTCCTGGGCATCACAGCGCTGCATCTCATCATTGATTATCGCTTCAATCTTCTTCAAGACACGTTTGCCAAGCGGCAGGTAGTTATACAGACCGCTGGCGACCTGAACGACAAAACCGGCACGTGACAAAAAGATGTGACTGTCCAACACAGCACCGCTCGGTGCCTCTTTCGCAGTCGGGATAAAAGCTTTGGAGAAGCGCATCAGGTTTCCTTTTTCAATTGTTCATTCTGAACAGGTTCAGGCAGATCATCTTCATCAACACCCAACATAAATTTTAGTGATTCTATCAGGTTATCCATATTGCGTGTTTCTGAAATATCCCGTAATCGGGAAGTTTTTCCATGGAGAAACCGTTTCATGGACTGCTCACACATCTTCGTTGCCTGATCAGCATACTCTGCCGGAATATAGCCGCTTCTAACGGCACGGGCACTCTCTACTTTGGCAGCGTTGGAAGCACGCAGATAGATCTCTTTGATCAACGGTTCTACTGAAAG
>DAOWOG010000049.1 GCA_030642185.1 Helicobacteraceae bacterium
CTTCAGCCGAACGCATATCCGGTTCAGAGACGATTTCAAGCAGTGGTGTGCCTGCACGGTTCAAGTCGACCTTTGAAATCTCGCCTTCATGAATGTTTTTTCCTGCATCCGCTTCAATATGCGCCCGATTGATACGGATCGTTTTATGACTGCCGTCTTCAAAGTCGATTTCCAGATGACCGTGTTCAACAACCGGTGTATAGAGCTGCGTAATCTGATACGCTGAAGGGCTATCCGGATAAAAGTAGCTTTTACGGTCAAAATATGATGTACGGTTAACGGTTGCACCAATCGCCGTACCCAGCATGATCGACTTATGCATTACCTCTTTATTCAACACAGGAAGTGCACCGGGAAGTGCAAGACATGTCGGGCATGTATTAACATTGGGACGGTCATTAAAACTTGTTGGGCATGAACAAAAGAGTTTAGTACTGGTGTTAAGCTGAACATGGACTTCCAGCCCAATAACGACTTCAAACATTAAAATTCCTATTATTTTTCTTGTTTTCTATAAAGTAGCGTATCGAGGCAAAACCGTAGGCGCCACTCCGTTCGCACTGTTTTACCTGATCGGGTGTGATGATACCACCGAGCGCAAAAATATTGGTATCTATTTTACCTGTTATTTCTTTTAAATCCTCTAAACCTTTGGGCTCGCTTTTACCCGGCGAGGCAAAGACCGGGCTGTAGGTCACGGCATCTGCCCCTAAAGCAACGGCTTTATGGATCTCTTCTTCACTGTGTGTACTGGCGATAACATACAAACCGAGCTCCTTGGCTTTTTCAATCTGATCATACTGCCGCGAAGTAAAATGGACCCCAAATGCATTCAGTTGATGCGCAAGCAGCGCATCACCGTGAATCAACCCTTTTATCCCCTCAAACTGATGGCAGACTTCTATAAAATGCTCAGCCTGCACTGCATAATTCGGATTTGTTTTATCCCGATAGAGCGCAAAATCAGGCAGATACTTCATAAATTGTTCATGTAAAATAACTCTGAAAACAGCGGGGGTGTCCGTATAGAACTGACGATTTGTAATCAAATACGATTTCATAGGAAGACTCTAAATAAAAAATGTCGGTATTAACCAGACTTTTGAAGCAGTGACTTTATATCTTCAAGCAACTTTGTCTGTTTTATCTGTTCATCTCTTCGTTCGCGATACGTGTGCATCGTTTCAAGAAGCAAAATCCCAAAGAGCCCTATCAGTACAAAGAAGAGCGCAAGAAAGAGGGCCGGACCAAAACCGAGAAAAGAGAACAAGTGAAAAGTTCCCCAGGCTCCTATCAATACAAAAGCCCAGGACGTTCCCAGAAGAAAGCTCAGTATCGCATCAAAAGTACTTCGCTTCATTCGGAGTCGTTAAATAATTTAGTGGTCTTCAGAAATGTTGACAGCACTTCCAATGTAAACGTAAGTCAGCATCATAAAGATAAACGCCTGAAGCAGTGCCATAAACGTAAGAAGTGCAAATGGAATCATCGGCATCAACCATGGAGCCAGCATCAAGATGACCATCAAGAACATATCATCCCCGCTGACATTACCGAAAAGTCGGAAGCTGAGTGAAATGATACGAGAGATGTGAGAAACGATCTCAATCGGGAACATCAGCCAGTATAACCACCAAACCGGTCCAAGGAAATGTTTGAGATAAGCGATGATAC
The DNA here is from genome assembly GCA_030642185.1 of Helicobacteraceae bacterium. Taxonomy (GTDB): domain Bacteria; phylum Campylobacterota; class Campylobacteria; order Campylobacterales; family Sulfurimonadaceae; genus 4484-230. The sequence continues at coordinate 1,675 of DAOWOG010000049.1, forward strand.
CATTACGACGGATACCTTCAAAGTTATAATAGACAAATACAACCAGTGCAAGTGGCAAGGTGAAGTCCAAAAATGCACTCGGTGCTTCAAAACCGGGAATGATACCGATCATATTGGCAATCCCGATAAAAAGACCGAGTGTCGCTACCAATGGAAGATAACGGCGTGCTTGTTCACGGCCCATTACATCAGCACCCATTGCCAAAACACCGCCTAGATAAGCCTCTAAAAGGTTTTGTGTACCGGTAGGAACCACTTTGAGATTCTTCATTGCCATTCTGGCAAGTAAAATAACAAGACTGGCGGTCAGCAGCATATGTGTCAAAAAGATCCAAGTATGATTATGGCTGATCAAGCCAAAAAAAGTAAACAATTCACCCATCTGAAATGTCCCCTCATAGTAAAAGTTAACGCGATTTTACACTAGAAATCATTAAAATATTATAATACTGACTGATTTTATGCATAAATCTTTTTAGACTTGTTCTTTCGGTGCGGTTTATAAACTTAAATGCAAAAGATCTTTTTTAGCGATGGCAATATCATTAGCTATCGCTTCTTTCAGTAACTCAACCGTCTCAAATCGTTTATTTTCACGAATAAAATGGACAAAACTCACATCAATCTTTTCCTGGCAGACAATATCACTTCCAATGATATGCGTCTCAACAGCAAATGAACCGTCTGTTGTGACCCGATGCCCGACAAACGTCACTGCCGGATGATAGTGTTCTTCCTCATCTACTCGGGCCAGTGTTGCATAAACACCCTCTTTTGGCAGCAGGTAACCCTCTGCTTTCATATTGATGGTAGCAAACAACTCTTTTTTACCAAGCCCCTGTCCGGAAACGATACGTCCGCGTACTGTATAGTTATGGCCCAGAAAACGGTTGGCACCCTCTATATCTCCAAATTTCAGTTTGGCACGTATTTTATGCGAATGAACCGAATCGTTATGCAGCTTCACTTCATCGATAACAGTGACTTCACCGTCGAGCAGTTCTGCAAGATCACTGTGTGTACATTTTCGATCTTTGCCGAAATGAAAATCATAACCGACAACAATTTTGCGAAGTCTGGGAAAATCCGCTTTCAGTTTCGCAAGAAAACCCTTGCCGTCAAGGTGGCGGATTTCATCAAGGGAGTAGTAGGTTATTGGATGGTGGGTGTAGTGCTCACGTTCACGTTTTGGTGTCAGATTTGCATACCCTGTTTCAATGACCACGACTGTACCGTTTTCACCCAGTGCATCAAAAAGATGCTGATGACCGATATGCATCCCGTCAAAACCGCCTATCGCTATGGCATCACTATTTTCTAAAGCAGTAACACTGTTCAACATTTCCCTCTTTTCCTTTTAAAGATGACGGCTGCGTCTCAATGAGCTTCCATCCCAGATCTTCACACGCCTTTTCAAATAACTCTTTTGCTTTTTGAATCGCTTTGTTATCGCGAACCACTCCATTTTTATCCCGTTTGACATTCCGGCCTACTTCAAACTGTGGCTTAAACAGTAAAATAATCCACTGCCCGGCCAGTCCGTCGATGGCATCCAGGATATACACTAAAGAGATAAATGAGACATCACTCGTGACCAGATCGAAAGTACGTCCCGGTTTATAGTGACGGATATCCATATTTTCCAGTGATATGACACGTTTATCCTCTTTTAAAACACTATGCAGCTGATTGCTTCCGACATCCACTGCCGTAACACGCTCTGCCCCTTCCTCTAAAAGGACCTCGGTAAAACCGCCGGTACTCGATCCAATGTCGAGCGTATCAAGATTACTCACACTGAATGGCAGATGCACTAAAAAACCTTTGAGCTTGTACGCAGCACGTGAAACATAAACTTTTTCACTGCTAACATCCACGGTCTGTTCTTCAATCCTGAACGAGGGCTTGAGTACTTCCACTCCATCAACACTGACTTTGCCCGCTTTGATCAGATTTTGTGCTTTGGTGCGTGAATCAACAAAATCATGTTCAAGCAGGTATTGATCCAGACGCATTAAAACTGTACTTCTATTTTCATATAGGTCAGCCCCAAAGCCATGTCATAACTCTGTTCATCGGGAAGATCCATGCCGAAAGTAAAATAGTCATAGCCAAAATTCAATGTCAATGCTTCCATCAGCCTATAACCCATGCCCACACCAAAAAGCAGTGCAGCCGCATCGTTCTCATGTGATTCGCTTCCACTCTCTTTCCAAAATATCTGGCCCGCACCAAACTTGGCATAAAAATCAACCGTATTGTCTGCAACCGTGTAGTGTGCCAATGCTGCAACACTGAAAAGTGAAAATTCATTCTCCACACTGCCCCCTGTTTTAGAGACACCCTTAAACTTCATCAAGGTAGCATAGTCGACTTCAACCGAAAAATTTTCATTGATATAGGCACCGCCGTAAATACGCAAGGCTTCCTGACTGTTTTTGCTGATGGATTCGAGTCGGTTATCATCGTTATAGTTTGCCAGAGCTACCCCTGCACCGACATAGGGACCGGCACGTTCTGCCCACAGTGAAACAGCTGCCAGCATCATTATGACGAATAGCTTATGCATCATCACCCCTGACATATTTTTCACTGAACGCTTCGAAACTCAGTGCTTTATCAAAATAGAATCCCTGCAGTTCATCACATCCGCACTCCTGTATGATCTCAAGTTGTTCCATCTCTTCAATACCTTCGGCAACGACCTCCAGATTAAGATTTCTGCCCAATGCCACAATCGCTTTAACGATCTCTCTATCTTCCGGATTTGTAACGACATCACGTGTCAGTGAACGATCGATTTTGATGCTGTCCATCTTAAAGCGCTTCAGGTAGGAGAGCGATGAATAGCCTGTACCAAAATCATCCATGGCCAATTTTACACCCGTTTTTTTAAGCCGTTCAAGCAGTCGGACAGCCTCATCGACGGATTGTACCAAAAACGTCTCAGTCATCTCAAAAATAAGCTGCGGTTTCAATTCAGGGTAGGCTTCAATAATACTAAGCAGATGTTCAATCCCTTTTCTATTGATATCCCGGCCGGAGACATTGACGGAAAGGCTCAAATGACTGCCTCCCATTTTGTTCCATATGCGAAGATCTTCCAGAGCTTTCTGAAGTACCCAGCTGTCAAGCTCACTTATCATATCCATCTCTTCGGCCATACCGATAAATTCAGAAGGATAGACCCGCCCGCGGTACGGATGGTTCCAGCGCACCAAAGCTTCAGCACCTGTTACAACCAGTGTTTTGGCATCGAGTTTAGGCTGATAGAAAATTTCAAATTCCCCGTTTTTGACAGCGGAGTGCATATCATTTTCAAACATGAGACTTTTATGCAGTTTTTCTGTCATGGAAGATTGATAAAAACAGATATGATCACTCTCCAGTTTTGCCTGATACATCGCTGTATCGGCATATTTCAACAACACGATACTGTCATTTCCATCTTGCGGATAGCGCGCAATTCCGATACTTCCGTTTATAGAGAAACGGTGTTTATTGAATTCAAACGGCTCCTTGAGCGCATCACGGATTTTTTTGGCAATGGCCAATACGGCATCATGGTCATTCATGTCTTCAAGCAGTAGCACAAATTCGTCACCGCCGAATCGTGCGATCGTATCACTGCTGCGCATCACTTCGCGCAGACGATTGGCAACATGGATCAGGATAATATCACCGATCGCATGACCAAATGTATCATTGAGGTTTTTAAACCTGTTCAGATCCAAAAAGAGCAAAGAACCCGATTGCTCTATCCGTTGTGAGCGTTTAAAAATATGATCGAGCATATCAAACAGTTTCGTACGGTTGGCCAGACCCGTTAATGGATCATGATAAGCCATGTAAATCAGCTTTTCCTGACTTTCTCTGATATCGCTTATATCTGAAAAAACACAAAGGTAGTTTGTCGTTCGTCCCTGTGCATCTTTGATATCCGTAATACTCATCCACTGAGGATAAGTTTCTCCGCTTTTTCGTTTGTTCCAAATCTCCCCGCGCCACTGTCCTGAATATTTCAGTTCACTCCATAAACGCTCAAAAAAAGCATCATCCTGTCTTTCTGATGAAAATATTTTGGGATCAAATCCGATAATCTCCATCTCCCTGTATCCGGATATCTTTTCAAAGGCCGCATTGACTTCGACAATGGCAAACTTTTCATTGGTGATGATGATCCCTTCGCCAAGATTGTCAAACATTGTATCCATCAGCGATAATCGCTGCTGTGAAGTGTTGAATGCATTTTCAAGTTTTAAACGATTCTGTAAAATACCGGCACTCGTCGCCCCGGTCTGCAGCAGCAATTTTTGAAATTCGTTTACCTGACACTGTTTAGAAGATAAAAGGACAAAAAAACCGATTACATCATCACTGTCCTTTCGAATAGGGAGCGAAAAACATGCATTCATATCTAAAGATGCGGCAAAATGTTCGATCGTATCAAACTGCTGTTCGGCTGATAGCCTATAGCTGTCAGAAACTGTCGGAATGGCAAGTACAGATAACGTCTCTCCTGAATCATTATAAAGAAGGATCGATCCGATAACATTCTCTGCTATCTCTTCTTGAATCAGACAGAGTTTATCAAGAATGATCGTCTCATCATACTCCAGAGCCATCATCTTCAATATCTCATTTTGATGATCAAAGATAATGTTGTATTCTGCAGTACCGATCTGCTGTTCTTGCATTTTCATGGCGTAATTATAGCATCTCACGCATCTGAAACTCACTTAGCGTTTCTACGCCCAATACAAGGGCTTTATCATACTTGCTTCCCGCATCTTCGCCGTAAATCACAAAGTCGGTCTTCTTGGAGACTGAACCGGCCACTTTCGCCCCCAAAGCCTCCAGCTCAACTTTTATTTTTCCACGCGATTCACTCATGCTGCCTGTTAGCACTACCGTTTTATCTTTAAAAGGGTTATCGAAAATTTCAGCTTTTACCTCCGGTGTCTTCGGCTGCAAAGCTGCTCTTAATGCCGTGATCTCTTCGGTGTTGACACGAACAAACTCCACGACCGATTCCGCCATCTCAGAACCGAAACCGTCAAGTTCGAGGATCTGCTCCTTGGTGGCATTCGTAAATTCAAGGCCAAACGCCTCACAAAGTGATTTGGAAGCCACTTCACCGATATGCTCTATCCCCATTGCATTGATAAAACGCCAACAGTCACTCCCTTTTGCTTTTTTAACAGCATCGAGCAGATTTTGACTTTTCTTCTCTTTAAAGCCTTCAAGTTCCAGCAGTTGATCAAGCGTAAGTGAAAAAAGATCCAGGACACTATGGACCAGTCGCGCCTGATAAAGCGTTTCAACGATCTTTTCACCAAGTCCATCGATATTTAAACACGGTTTGGATGCAAAATAGATGATAGAGTTGACGACACGGGCTTCACAGGTAAGGTTCTGGCACTTTATCAATGCACCTTCATCCAGCAGCTCTTCAGCGCAGACCGGACAATGTTTCGGCCGTTCAACTGCTTTTTCATCTCCGCTGCGCTCGGCCGTGATCACTTTAATGATCTTTGGAATCACATCACCGCTGCGTAAAATAATGACTTTGTCACCGATACGGATATCTTTACGCTCGATTTCATCGAAGTTATGCA
>DAOWOG010000204.1 GCA_030642185.1 Helicobacteraceae bacterium
GCGTTGTCAAAACAGCCAAAGGCGACATTTTTTCTGTTGCTTCCAATATGATAATTTTTGAGATAGTTCCCGATACTTTGATCACCAAACCTTCACTGGTCTGGAACGTTGATGCCGCCAAAGCCATAGATAGCAGCGTTTCTCTGGATTATCTCATCAATAACATAACCTGGCAAAGCAACTATATTCTCAATCTTAAAAACGATATTGCCGATCTGAGCGGATGGATTACAGTGAACAACCGCTCCGGTAAACGTTTTAACGATATTAAGCTCAATGTACTTGCCGGTGATATCAACCGTGCCCAAAGGCCTGCCCCGCGCAATGTGATGTATAAGGCAGCGGCAATGGTGCAAGACGAAGCCGTTTCACACGTTGCACATGAAGGCTATCATTTTTACAGTGTCCCGTTCCGTGTCACCCTGGCTAACAATGAAAAGACGCAGATTAAATTCATTGATGAAAAGCAGATCCCCGTGACACGCCGATATGAAGCACGTCTAAATCATCCAAACTACCTGCACTCCGAAGTCAAACACAAAGTCAGCCAGTTCGTCGAGATCGACTCACTTGAACTTCCACTTCCTGCAGGGATAGTTCGAAGTTATTCAAAAGTTAAAGAGACTACGTTGCTTTTAGGTGAAAATCGCATCGACCACACACCGAAACATGAAAAGATCTCACTGCGTCTAGGGACAAATTTTGATCTAAAAGTCAATGAAAAGGTGATTGAACGTAATGATGACAAATACTATTTTGATGAGAAAATTACCTATGAAGTGATCAATCGAAGCGATGCGGACAAGACAGTTGAACTGATGATACCATTTGTTAAAAGTGCTTATCATGCAAAAGCATCCATCGATACAAAACGGCCTTACACCTGGAAAGATGGAAATACAATTCAATTTAATATAAAAGTCAAAGCGGATTCAAAACAGAATTTTAAAGTACATTATCGAAGCAAAAAATAAAATGCAGGGTCGGTTTTAACCGACCATTCCGACGATGCCGGAAAGACGAAGGTGAAGCGATTAAACGCCTGCTTCCTCACGTCGTTGGAGATAATCCCAATTAGAATCGATACGCTCTTGCCACTCTTTAATCAGGTATTTAAACTGATCTTTAAAGAGGTGCTTGAAACGTCCCTGCGCGGCAAGGTACTCTTCAACCGGAATAACATTTTTCGGACGGTAAGTGATGTTAAGTTTTTTACCGTCGATGATCTCATAAAGTGGAAAAACCAAAGAATCAGTTGCCATGTCAGAAATATCGATCGTATCTTCCGGGGCAAATTTCCACTCGGTTGTACAAGCAGACATTGCATTGATAAAGACTGGACCTTCTACTGCGAAACCTTGCTGAATCGCTTTGACCATGTTTTTCCATTTGTTTGGAGCAACTTGTGCTACATAAGGAGCACCATGCGCTGCCATGATAGAGAGCATGTCTTTCTTATTCTTCTTCTCACCGTAGCTTACACGACCAGCTGGTGATGTCGTTGCGCTTGAACCGATCGGTGTTGAACTTGAACGCTGTCCGCCGGTATTTGCATAGACTTCATTATCGAGAACGACGTGCATCATGTTATGACCACGCTCAAAACAGCCGGAAATCCACTGGAAACCAATGTCGTAAGAGGCACCGTCACCGGCGAATGATACAAATTTTGGTTCACGATCAGGCTGTTTTAGGCGGCCTTTCTTTTTCAAAGCGTTATACATTGCTTCAGCACCGGCAACTGCCGTTGAACCGTTTTCAAACCCGATGTGGATCCAGGAAGCATCCCATGAAGTGTAAGGGTAAACCGCCGTACATACTTCAAGACAGCCTGTTGCAGCTGAAAGGATAAGATCGTCATTTGTTGCATTAAGAACTTCACGAACGATAATAGAGTGCGCACACCCCGGACAGAGAAGGTTTGCACCTTCAAAACGGTCCGCTGATGTTGAGAACTCTTTTAAGTTTTTAATTTTTTTAATTTCACTCATACTGTTCTCCTTATAAAAAAGATAGTTTCGGACCGCGTACGCCGATAAACTGTTGTAATGGAGTTAACACTTTGCCTGCATCTGCATTGGCTTGCAACTCATTGTATAGATCTACCAAATGTGCTTTTGTCAAGTCACGTCCGCCTAGACCATAAACATAACCTGAAAGTGCTGCGTCTGATTTTTGACTGAACAGTACACCTGAAAGCTCATTAAACAACATTCCCGGTGCACCGTTTGGTGATGAACGGTCAAGTGCAGCGATTGCTTTGATACCTTTCAATGCCTCTGCCATTTCCATAAATGGGAATGGGCGGAAAACACGAATACCGATAACACCTGCTTTAATGCCTTTCTCACGCATTTCACCAGCAACTTCACGTGCAGTTTCAACTGATGTACCCATACAGACAACGGCGACATCTGCATCATCCATATCGTAGCCCTCTACAATGTTGTATTTACGACCGGAAAGTTTTTCAAAATCATCAAATACTTCTTGGATTTTTGGCATAACTTTTGTCATCAGGTCATTGTGCTGACGCGCTTTATGCTCAAAGTGCCAATCTTCTTCGGTTTGAACCCCGTGTGTTACCGGATGGTCAAGGTCAAGCATATCGTTCATCGGCTTATATTCACCGACAAAACCGTATGCTACATCATCCGTCAGGGTTTTAACACCTTGTGCAGTGTGTGATGTCATAAAACCGTCCTGGTGTACCATACACGGCAGGCGTACATCATGGTCTTCAGAAACTCTAAATGCAATAAAGTTCAAGTCATACGCTTCTTGCGGAGAATAAGCATCAAGCTGAATCCAACCGCTGTCACGACCCAAATACATATCAGAGTGGTCACCATTAACGTTCAGAGGTGCTGCCAACGCACGGTTAACAACATTTAAAACGATTGGCAAACGCATCCCTGAAGATTGGTAAAGTGTCTCTACCATCAGTGCAAAACCCTGAGAAGAGGTTGCAGTCGCAACACGTCCGCCGGCAGCCGCAGCACCGATACATCCTGACATAGCAGCATGTTCAGACTCAACCATTACGAATTCGCCTTCTACATAACCATCAGCCAAAAATTTGGCATAGCCTTCAACAATCGGAGTTGACGGTGTAATAGGATACGCCGCAACTACATCGATCTGTGCTTGACGCATCGCCTGGGCAGCGGCAAAGTTACCGTCCCAAACTTCAATGTCACGTAATTCCATTTTATCAAATGCCATTATTTTTCCTTTTCCTCTTTCTCAGGCCACGCGGCAAGAGCTTCTTCTTCATTTTGCTGTTCAGCGAACATCAAAAGTGATTTCGGGTTTGTCGGACATACTTCCACACAAATACCGCATCCTTTACAGTGATCCATATCGACACCGATCATCTTCTTATCTCGTGAGATAATTGACATATCCGGGCAGTATATCCAGCAGAACTGGCAATCAATACAGTAGTCTTTGTTGAATAGCGGTTTTTCAATACGCCAGTCAGCTACACTCGCCGTAAATGAGTTTGAGCTCGAATAATTACGGTCTTCCTGATGTGTCGTTGCGATATCTGTTGCTGCTCCGTCAAATGAGCGAAGCATTGCGCCGATTTCAAATTCATTCCATCCATTGTTTTCCATCATCTACTCCTTACTGAACTTCATCATAAGCACGTTGAATCGCAACCATATTGGCATCAATGATCTTCTGTGGCAACTTGGCCAGAACACGTTCCATATTCTCTTTAAAAAAGTCCATTTCATACATCCCTGACACTTTCATCAAAGCACCCAGCATCGGCGTATTTGGAATCGGTTTTCCAATCGTCTCCTGTGCGATCTTAATACAGTCAACCGTATGTACTTTTTTACCTTTGAGTCTCGGCTGTGATTCAATCAGCTCTTCCGTACTCATATGCGTAGTGATGATATAGACTGTTTCTTCTTTTTCATAGATCGTAACATCCGTTGTATATGTCAACGCCGGATCGATCACCAGAACATAATCCGGATGCATGAATTTTTCATGATTCATAATCGGTTTGTCATCAAC
>DAOWOG010000212.1 GCA_030642185.1 Helicobacteraceae bacterium
GGTTCCCTATGCTATATAAGTAAAAGGGTTTTTTGATGATGAAATTATAACCGTTAATCCTAAATTTTTCAAATATACCTCTAAAATCTCTCCAAAATAGCGTTCGCTTTCAAAGTGGCCGATATCGATCATCGACAAACCGAGCACTTTTGCTTCCATCGCATCATGGTATTTGATGTCCCCGGTCAGAAAACAGTCCGCATCAATTTCTTTGATCAGCGAGGCGCCTGAACCTGTCGTCAAAGCCACACGCCTGATACGTTCATGGCATTGAACGGTTTTAAGCTGTTTGAGTTCCAGTTTTTCTGCAATGTCACGGGCAAAGCGCTCGAAAGGTTCATTGACATCCATATAGGCGATAAATCCTTCCTGTGCGACAATCGTGCCGCCAAGCACTTTTTCAGCCACATAGGCATTGAGGTGCGTCTGATCAAAATTGGTATGCATCGCAATGTTGGCGATATTTTTTTGGATCATTTTTTTCAGCAGTTTTGCCGGATACTGATCAAACTGCAGCTGCTTCAATCCGCTAAAGATAATCGGGTGATGGGTAATGATCAGGCTGCCGGCAGCTACCGACTCCAGCAAAGCCTCATCGATGTCAATACTCAAAACAACCGTGCTGATCTCCTGATCCCACTCCCCTACAAGCAGACCGGAGTTATCCCACTTCTCCTGCAGCTCGAACGGTGAAAGCTGATCAAGCTTTTCATAGATCTCTTTAAGCTTCATCAAGTTTATCCAGTTCCTCTTTGGCTTCATGAAAGTCCGGCTTGATATACAGCGCTTTTTCATACATCATTCTTGCCCCTTCAGGATCATTCATATCGACAAGAAGATTTCCATAGTTAAAGTAGGTCACCTCATAATTATCGTCAATATCAAGCGCTGCTTTAATATGTTCCTGTGCTTCATACAGGCGATTTTTTTCACGTAAAAGTGCTGCAAGCGAAATATGTGTCAAATCATCATTGGGATCTGCTTTGATGGAAGTTTTATAATGCGTTATCGCATTCTCGGTTTCACCGTTTTTGGCCAGTATAAATGCATACTTGTTTAAAATCTCCGGATTTTTCGGATCTTTGACTGTGGCCTCTTTCAGCAAACGTGCCGCATGGGCAAGATCACCCCGCTTGAATGCCTCATCTGCTTCTTCAAGCAGTTTTTGCGGATCAAACGGCGACACCGGTACCGGTCTTCGAGGTGCTTCATCTTCACTTTTTGCGTCCTCCAGACCCTGGACATGTTCAAATACCTTGTAGGCAAAAAATGCCGTTACGCCCAGCAGAATCATCTGAAAAATGCTCATTGCGTTCCTTTTCTTATCAATAATAAAAAGCATTATACAAAAATAAAGAGCATCGGTGTGGTAATATTACTTTAAAAAACAGGAGTAGCCATGACGGACCTGTATGAAAAATTGGGACTTTTTTATCTTGGACAGGATGTTGAGAGTGATAGCCTTACACTCTACAAAAGTAAAAACCTCACAACCCATGCCGCGATCATCGGAATGACCGGCAGCGGAAAAACCGGTTTGGGTATCGGTCTGATCGAAGAGGCTGCTATCGACAACATCCCCTCCATTATTATCGATCCCAAAGGCGATATGGGCAACCTCTGTCTTACGTTTCCGGATCTCTCCCCTGCTGATTTTGAACCGTGGATCGATCCTGTGGATGCCTCCAACAAAGGAGTAAGTACCGAAGAAGCTGCCGCCGCAACGGCAGCGCTTTGGAAGGACGGACTTGCAAAACAGCATCAAGATCCCTCACGCATCGAAAAACTCCGCAATGTCGACACCACTATCTACACTCCCGGAAGCAGTGCCGGTGTCGGCATCAATGTACTGGGCAGTTTTGATGCCCCGGGCGAAGCGGTTCTGGATGATCCCGACATCTTTGGCGCACTGATCAATACAACTGTTTCAAGTCTGCTTGCACTTGTTTCTGTCAAGGGAGACACGCTGCGTTCAAAAGAGTTCCTGCTGCTGAGCCGGATATTCAGCCACTTCTGGCAGAGAGGTGAAAACCTGAGTCTTGAAGCGCTGATCGGGCAGATCGCCTCACCTCCTTTTAGTAAAATCGGCGTTTTGAACCTTTCAGATTTTTATCCTCAAAAAGAGCGTCTTGATCTTGCAATGCTCTTTAACAATGTCCTCTCTTCCGTCACCTTCTCATCATGGATCAGAGGTGAAGCACTTGACATACAGAACCTCCTTTACGATGAACATGGAAAAGCGAAAATCTCGATCTTTTCCATCGCTCATCTCAGCGATGATCAGCGGATGTTTTTTGTCACCCTGCTGCTGAACCGTTTTGTCGGCTGGATGCGTACGCAACGCGGCTCTTCTACGCTTAAGGCCCTGCTCTATATGGATGAGATCTACGGATACTTTCCGCCAAGCAAGAACCCGCCTTCTAAAACACCGATGATGCTTCTGCTCAAGCAGGCCCGTGCCTTTGGGGTCGGTGTCATCCTCTCCACACAGAATCCGGTCGATATTGACTATAAAGGGCTCTCCAACATCGGAACATGGTTTATCGGAAAACTGCAGACCCGCCAGGATATCTCCAAGGTCATTGACGGTCTTGCCGGTAAAATCAAAAACATGAATAAAAATGAGATCATTCAACGTATCTCCAAACTCAAAGGACATACCTTTTTTCTTAAAAGCGCCCATGACGATGAAGCAAAACTCTTCAGTACGCGATGGGTGCTCTCCTATCTAAAAGGTCCTCTTTCCAAACAGGATATCCGTACACTGATGGCCGATAAAAAAGAGCATTTGGTCACTGAAAAACCGACAAAACCGACCGGCAGAGCATCCATAACAACATCAACACTCAACAGCCGGCCCATTCTTTCTGATGCAATCGTGCAGTATTTCAACAACGACTGTCATATGAGCGAAGAAGCTTTTTTTTATCCGGCGCTTGTAACAGAAGCAAAGGTCCATTTTGTCAGTCTCCGGCGTCAAATCAACGAAACAGAAATTTTGACTTTAAAACTCCCGCTTGATGAACGTGAAGATGCCCTGTCATGGGAAGATGCCGAAACCGCTGATGAGACGTTTGCCTATCTGGACAAACAGCCCGGCAGCAACGCCCAATTTGCACCGCTGCCGGCATTGATCCAAAAGGCCAAAAACCTTACGGCTGCCGAACGTACCCTGAAGGAGTATCTCTATCGAAACAGACAGATGGAGCTGTTTCGCTGTAAACGGCTGAAACTTGAATCCGCTCCCAATGAGAGCCGGCGCGATTTTGGACTGACTGTCACTCAAGTACTCCGCGAAAAAAAAGAGGAGCGTATTGAAAAACTGAGTAAAAAATTTGATACTAAAATGGCTACTCTGCAAAAGCGCCATCATAAGGCACTGCTCAAGCTTGAGAAGGAAGAGAGTGATGTAACGGCCAAAACAACCGACACGGCAATTTCGGTCGGTCTGGGAATTTTTGATGCCCTTTTCGGAAGCAGACGCTCCGCCATCTCAAAAGGTTCCCGTGCCCTGCGCGGCGGAAAAAGCGTGATAAAAGAGCGTGCCGATGTCGCACGTGCTGAAGATGCGCTCGTCGCGATTGAAGAAGACATAGAGCGTTTGAAAGAAGATTTCCAGCTGCAAATTCAAGATATTGCAGAGAGCTTTTCAGCCGAGAACTACCCGGTGGAGTCTTTTTTTCTCAAACCAAGAAGAACAGATATCCGGATAGAAAAAATTGCATTGGTATGGGAATGTTGAACAAATCCTGATTTTGGCTAAAGTAGTAAAAAAATTTGTTATACTTTTAAACAGTATTCTCATAATTTTCACATTTTTTTTTCGTATTCTTTGAGCAATAAGAGAAGGAAAACAGCATGCAGACCATTCAAAATGTCATCGACTCTATTCGCAGCTCACATTATTTTGCGCCATGGGAAGATGTACTTCTGGACAAC
>DAOWOG010000350.1 GCA_030642185.1 Helicobacteraceae bacterium
GTCGCGGTAACCGGTGCCGCTGCTGCGGATAAGATCAATGGCGCAGGCGCCTCATTCCCGGCCCCGCTGTATTATGATTGGGCTTATAACTATAGTAAAGAGACACGTAACCGTGTGAACTACCAATCCATCGGTTCAGGCGGCGGTATCAAGCAGATCTCCAAGCGTATCGTTGACTTCGGTGCTTCTGACAAACCGTTGATGACTAAAAAACTGAGTAAATCAAAATTGCTGCAGTTTCCTGCGGTCATCGGCTCTATCGTTATTGCACATCATGTTCCGGGTATTAAAGATGAGCAGCTGAAATTGAAAAACAGCATCGTCGCCGATATCTTTGCCGGCAAGATTACAAAATGGAATGACGCAATGATCGCTGCAGATAACAAGGGTGTTAGTCTTCCGGATGAGAAAATTATCGTTGTTCACCGTTCGGACGGATCCGGTACTACCTATAACTTTACGTATTACCTGAGCAAAAGTTCTGAGAACTGGGCTAACAACTACGGTACAGGTAAAGCGATCGACTGGGCTGTCGGTATCGGCGGCAAGGGTAATGAAGGTGTGGCCAACCTGGTAAAACAGACTCCTTTTACTATCGGTTACATTGAAAATGCCTATAAAGAGAAAAATCACCTGGCAGCAGCAACACTGCAGACAGCCAACGGTAAATGGGTCACTGCCCGTGAAGAAAACTTTAAAGCAGCGGCTAAATACGCCAAATGGACGAAAGAGGACAACTTCTATGCGATGCTGGCACTTCAGCCGGGAGATACATCATACCCGGTCGTAGCGGCAACATTCATTTTGCTTCCGATTGAAAAAACAGACATGAACAAAAAAGTCATTGCATTTTATGACTATGCTTTCAAAACAGGTGATAAAGCTGCCAAGAAACTGGGCTACATCGCACTTCCGGAAGATACAAAAAATATGATCCGCGAATACTGGGCAGAGAATATTAAATAGGCCCTTCTTTCCTTATTTTACACATTCACTCCCTGCCGCCTTTGTGGCGGCAAAAAATATCTTCAAATGTAACTTTTTTACCATCGCATAAAAATACTTTAAGAACTTTTTATAGACAAACACCATAATAACAATCCTCTCTGATATCAGGGCTTATATACACAGCTGAAATTAATACTATTGTCAAGGAATATAAGGTTACCATATGGTTACAAAAAAGGACAACGATGGAAATCCAAACGGTAAAGAAGATGGAAAAAGAGGCAATGAAAATCAGCGGAACAGACTTTTACAGATTGGGTTTTGCACTTTTTTTCATGGTCGCGGTGCTGGCGTACAGTTTTATGAGCACAGGCGGATTGCCAAATAGTGTATTTTTAGCAGTTGCCGCACTGTTTGGTGCCTATATGGCGATGAATATCGGTGCGAATGACGTTGCCAACAACGTTGGGCCTGCCGTGGGTTCAAAAGCACTTACGATGGGTGGTGCTATTGTTATTGCTGCCATATTTGAAGCGAGCGGTGCACTGATTGCCGGCGGTGATGTTGTCAAAACCATTAAAAAAGGGATTATCGATATTTCAGCATTCGGCGGTAATGTCGATCCGTTTATCTGGGCGATGATGGCGGCACTTTTAGCTGCCGCACTTTGGTTGAACTTTGCCACGATGATGAAGGCACCGGTTTCAACAACGCACTCTATCGTCGGCGGTGTTATGGGCGCAGGTATTGCGGCAGCCGGATTTGGGATCGTTGCATGGGGGACTATGGGGATGATCGCGGCTTCATGGGTGATCTCTCCGGTTCTCGGAGGTGTTATTGCGGCACTGTTTCTGTTTGCCATCAAAAAGACAATAGTGTTTCAAGAAGACAAAGTATCTTCGGCGGCCAAGTGGGTGCCTGTTTTTGTCGCGATTATGTCCTGGGCATTTGTCACTTACTTAACCCTTAAAGGTCTTAAAAAAGTCTGGCCTTCAATCGTTGATGTTTTAGCTTTTCTTCCTGATGAGAAAAAACCTTCTTTTGTGGTAGCCGCTATTTTTGGACTTGTTATTGCCGCAATCGTCTATATGATCCTTAAAAAAACGGTTGCCAAAAAAGCAGACAGTATAGAAAACAGCAGAGCCGGTGTCAATACGCTTTTTACGGTACCGCTTATCTTCGCAGCGGCACTGTTAAGCTTTGCACACGGTGCCAATGATGTTGCAAATGCGATCGGGCCTTTAGCTGCAATTAATGATGCGGTCATAAGCGGTGGTATTTCAGCCAAAGCGGGTATTCCTCTTTGGGTGATGGGTGTCGGTGCTATCGGTATCGCCATGGGCCTTGCGCTTTATGGACCAAAGCTTATTAAAACGGTGGGCAGCGAGATAACCGAGCTTGATCAGATGAGAGCATTTTCTGTGGCGATGGCCGCTTCTATTACGGTGATTATCGCTTCTCAACTCGGGCTTCCCGTCAGTTCCACGCATATTGCGATCGGCGGTATCTTCGGTGTCGGTTTTTTGAGAGAATATCTTGAAGGAAAGAATATCAAAGATGAGATCGCCAGTGATAAAGAGATACTGGATGATGAGAAAAAGGTGTTAAAAGCATATCACGGTGAGCTTACGACACTGGAAGCGAAAGAGAAAAAGCAAAAAGAGGATTATGAAAGAATTGTAAATCTCTATAAAATGATTGATGAAGAAGAAGCTAAAGTCAAAGAGGCTAAAAAGCAGTTAAAAAGTGCCGAAAAAATCA
>DAOWOG010000360.1 GCA_030642185.1 Helicobacteraceae bacterium
GGCTCAATCGGTCAAATAAAACAGCGCGCGATATTTCTACCGTCATATTAAGATCATCTTTGGAAGTTTCGCTCAATTTTACTATCTGTTCTGTTTTAACCGGTTGCTTCTGTGGCGTTGACGCCTGCTCTGCAATGTCGCCTTCGTTTAATGCTGTTTCCGGCAGCGCAGCAGTATCTGGCTGCACTTCAGGATCCGGGCTATGATCAGCATCCATCTGCGTGTAGCGTACCACCAGGTTGCGTCCAGACGATTTTGCGATATAAAGTGCCTGATCCGCCAGGTCAATCAGCTTGTCCGACTCCCAGACATTTGTTGTTGTACTCGAAACACCAAAACTGGAAGTTATGCTAAAACCCTCGGAAAGTTCATCAAATTTTCTTTGCATTACTTCGATGCGTATTTTTTCTGCGATCTCTGCGGCCTGAGACTCATCCAGACCCGGTAAAACGACAACAAACTCTTCACCGCCATAGCGTCCGGCCAGATCATTAGATCCTACTGCCATTTGAATAATCTCAGAGAGTACTTGAATGACTACGTCTCCGGCAGCATGGCCCAAAGTGTCATTGACTGCTTTGAAATGATCAATATCCAACATAATACAGCTTAGCAGATCCTCTTGACGACGTGATTCAGCCAGCAGGCTGTCCATTCCTTCGAACAGTGCACGTCTATTTAGAAGATGTGTCAGAGGATCACGGGTGGCCAGTACAATCAACTCAAGGTTTTGACGATTAATCTCTTCCTGGCTTTTTTCCAGTCTATCCAGTGTACGGGCTAATTCGTTATTTTTTTTCTCCATCTCGGTAAGGTCATCTATCGTAACGATCACCCCTTTGATCTTCTGATTGTCTGCCTGGATAGGTACAACATTTACATCAAATGTCAGTGTGCCGTAACCTTTTGTTTTCAACTTGAAGAGGCTTGGTGCCGGAATCTTTTTGGTCTCAAGCAAAACACTCCAGGGGAATTTATGCGTTTGCAATGATGGTGAATTTCCCTTCATCATCCACGGCAAGTCCGAAAGATTTTTACCGATAAGTTTTGCCTCTGATATACCCAGCTTTTTTTCAAATGAAGTATTGATCAGGACAATGCGTTCACTGCCATCCAAAATAACAAGACCTTCATTCAATGCATCCAATGCAGAGCGAACCCGATCAGGAATTACGGAACGGGGATCCAGTTCGCTAAGGGTCCGTTTAAGAAATAACCAATAGGCAAGTGATCCGCTGATAAAGACAAATAACAGCATTGCCATAAATGTTCCGCCTGTAAACAGATCACTCCAGAAGCTCTCAAGCGGTGTAAAGCTCACTTCCAGTGTCCCCCAACGTCCATGATTGTCATAAATAGGAACTTGCACCTGGGTGGCAGTTGACTGGTCATTATCTGTGTTTGACCAATGCTGTTCATGTTCATTAGTCTGCATAATAATCTGTTTGGAATTTGATCTGAGTCCTACGGAATGAATGTGCTGATTGCGATTGACGATAACATTTAGCAACCTGGTCGTTTGCTTCATCCGATCGTTTCCAATTTCCGATGAAACCTGTATGGCCAGTGATTCAGCCATCGTTTTTCGAGCGTCAATTTTTGCTTGCGTTTGATTGGGTACAAGGCCCAGCATATCGCCGATCAGCAAAAGACTGATTGTCAGAAGTACCAGTCCGATGGTAATTCGAAGAAGCGGAGAAAGAACAATCTGCATATTACTTTATCCCATTTGTATTATTTTGATCAAAAAAGCCTTCTGCCTTCTGATCCTGTGAAGATGTTTGTTTTTGCTCGTCCGGCTTATCTGAAGTATCATCTTCATTGTCAGAATCCGGAAGAATCGCGATAGGATCAAAATTACGCCACATAGGCATAACTGAAAAGAAACTTGCAAGCAAAGAACCTGATCTTAATGTCCATGCCACAAAACCGGCTGTCAAAGACATACTAAAACCGGTAGCCGCTTCAACGGTAAGGTTGCTCTTATGCTGCTGCTCACTAAATGCCTCGTCCATGTCGTGTTGCATTTTATCCAAATCTGCGAGAAAATCTTCGGAATGGCCAGTGAAGACAGGAGAATCGAGTTCAATCGGTTTTAACGATTTATATTTTAACAGTATCTCCTGAGCCGTTTGAGCGTCCGGTTTTTCCTGAATACTCAACAAAGATGCAGAAAGTTCTTTTGCATTCAATACTTCAGCAAACGATGTCATATTTTCAGGTATATCGATGACGTGAACTTTTTTCTCCTCGGAAATGTCATCAGCTTTATCTTCAGGTTTTTGGGCATCCGGGGTAATAGTGTTAACCCCGTCAACTTCTGATTTTTTCTTAATCTCTTCCTGTTCTCCATCATCTTGTACTGTTGGATTCTGTCCATCATTATTGACAGGGTCTGTTGAAGTGTCGGGACTATAAGGGTTTTGATTCTGAGGCACGAATGCATTGACTGTTATACTGGAAGTGATACTGTCTGTTCCCCCATGACTATCACTGATTTCATACCGAATCACGTCATTACCGTAATATCCCGGATTCGGAGTATAGGTCAAAGTCCCATTCGGGTTGACCGTCACAGTACCATTTGTCGCATGGGCATTAATGACTGTTAATACGTCGCCGTCAACATCACTGTCGTTGGTCAA
>DAOWOG010000358.1 GCA_030642185.1 Helicobacteraceae bacterium
ATAAGCGGCAGAGCTGTTCGCTGAAGCGAGGCTTTGATATTTTTATCAACATCGATCAGAAGCATCTGGGAGTATTTGGCAACGGGTCTGAGCCGTGGTGTGCCGAACTCTCCTTCATAGGCCAGAAAGAAGCTCTTTTTTAAAACTGGTGAGGGTAACGTAGCAAGCACAACAAAACCGTCAAGCATACTGTGATGTGTCGGCGCAATGATAAAAGGTGAATCAGGCAGGTTCTCTGTTCCACTCACTTTCAGACGAAGATAGAGTTTGAAAAACGGCAGCAGGGCATATTTCCATATCATCATAACCCAGGGAGAGTAAACAAGTTTTTCTTTGCTCTTCTCTTTTAAGACATCGCGCCAATTCACTTCTGCAGTGCCGGATCTTTTGCGATGATTTTTTACCCAGAGATATAGATCATTCATGACCATCAGTTTGGAAAATGCTTTTTCATCCAGGTGAAGTCCGAAACTTTTTTCAACAAACTCAAAGAGCATGACATATTCAAGCGAATCAAGTTCCAGATCAAGCTCCAGGTGTGATGAGTGGAAAACCGGATATGTGCTGACACTGCCGAGATATTTTTTTAGCTCCCTATAAATCTCATCGTCAGGTTCACTCTCAACATCCCCTTTTGTTGACTCCTCTGCTGAGCGTGATGAAAGAGGTTGTGTTACGATCACATAGCCCGTTATCTTATTGCCCTGCTCTGCTTCAATGTTATAAAGCTCAACCGCATACCATTTGATCTCCTCTTCGATGTTAATAACATCCTCTTTTCTGAGAAGATCAAAATCCGGATAGATAACGGCGAAAGGCTTCCCCTCTTTCAAGGTTATCTCTGCCTCTTTTACAAACTTAGAGGTACTCAACAGTACCTTTTCAATTTTGACGATATCTATCTGTTGAGTGTTTTTTTCTGACACTTACTCTTTCACCAACCCCTTCACAAACTGCTGCAGATCTGTCGGAAACGGGAAAATTACAGTGTTGGTTCTGTCTCCGGCGATGTCATTCATCGTCTGTAGATAACGCAGCTGAATCCCCAACGGGTTTTTGCCGAGCATATTGGCCGCTTCCAGAAGATTTTCACTGGCTTCGAGTTCTCCTTTGGCATTGATCACTTTGGCACGGCGCTCACGCTCTGCTTCCGCCTGTTTGGCAATGGCGCGTACCATGCTCTCGTCAAGATCGATATGTTTGATCTCGACATTGGAGATCTTGATCCCCCAGGCATCGGTCTGTTTGTCCAGTATCTCCTGGATATCCGTATTCAGCCGTTCTCGTTCAGCCAGCATCTCATCAAGCTCGTGTCCGCCTAAAACAGAACGCAGGGTCGTCTGGGCGAGCTGGCTCGTAGCATCATGATAATTCTCCACCTGGATAATCGCTTTTTCAGGATCGATCACCCGAAAATAGACAACAGCATTGACATGAACGGAGACATTGTCATGCGAAATAACATCCTGCGTCGGAACATCCAGGACAATGGTCCTCAGATCAACCCGAACCATCTGCTGGATAAAGGGGATCAGGATTATCAGCCCCGGACCTTTTACCCCGCTGAAACGGCCAAGGGTAAAAACTACTCCGCGCTGGTATTCCCGCAAAATGCGGATCGCCAACGCAAGCAACGCAATAATTATTATTGCAATATATAAAATAGTCATAGGTATAACAGGTAACATAATCTACTCCTTGATTGGATTGACGTGCAGAATTAATCCCGAAAGACTCTTCACACGAACGTCTTGACCGATTTCAAGCTGACTGTCTGATTCGGCATGCCATATCTCACCGTGACAGCGGACACGATAGCCTCTGTCCGAGTGTTCAAGAACGGTTGCAGTGCTGCCGATCATCTCTTCCATGCCGGTGACGATTTTAACCGATCGTGAGCGCAGCAGAAACTGTAAAACAAAGATAAAAAATCCAAGACTGACCAGAGAAAAAGCAATGATCAGGGGAATGGACACCCCGCTGCCAAGCGTCTCGGCATCAAACAGCAGCAGTGATCCGAAAGCGAAGGCAATGACCCCGCCTATGCCCAAAACACCAAATCCAGTGATAAAAACTTCTCCGACCATGAAAGCTATGCCCAAAATAATCAGCAGCAATCCAGCATAATTAAAAGGAATCATGTTCAGTGCATACAGTGCAATGACTCCCGAGATTACCCCGATAACGCCGGGAAACAGTCCACCGGGATTCATCAACTCAAAAAAGATACCGTAAATGGCGATAAGCAGAAGGATATAGGCGATATTGGGATTGGTAATGATGGAGAGAAAACGGGTTTTCCAATCCGCTTCAAAGTGCTGTATCACGGCGCCTTCAGTTTTGAGGGTGACGCTCTTGCCTGCAACAGTGACATTTCTCTCTTCAAGTTTGCTCAGCAACATTTTCGTATCGTCGGCCATCAGGTCAATGACGCCATAACGGAGGGCATCCTCGGCAGAGAGGCTCTTGGCCTCTTGTACAGCTTCCAACGCCCAGGAGACATTACGATCATTGAGTTCAGCCAGACTCTTGATGTAAGCCGTAGCATCATTGATCGCCTTTTTCTCTAGTGTAGAGAGTGTACTGACGTTTGAATCAGCGATCTTCGGCGCAGGCATAATGTTGACCGGAGTGGCAGCACCAAGGTTTGTTCCCGGCG
>DAOWOG010000285.1 GCA_030642185.1 Helicobacteraceae bacterium
GTTTCAGGTTCCTGAACTGCCTGCGCCTGTTTTGAAATAGCGGTCTCTTCCTCGGGGATTTCCTGACGCTCTTCTGCTTCAGCCGGTTTTGCAGCTGTCTTGACAGGCTGTTGTTTTGGCGTTGGAACTTCTGTGGTTTCCTCAATTTTTTGTTTGAAGCTGACCGGACTTTCCCGGCGTACCGTTACCACATAGGCATCGGGTTGGATTTTCCGTACTAAAGTGAGGACATCTTTTGCAGTTTTGTAATTTTCAAAAAGCTCTGCCGATACCGTGTAATATTTTCCGCCATGTTTGATTTCATAGTCAAATCCGTATCGTTCTTTCAGTTCGAGAAGTGCTTCACTCTTGCTTTTTTTAGAAAAAGTCTTAAGAAAGTCAACAGCGCTCTTTTCATGTACACATGAGGTTAAAACAATTTTTTTATAACTGTACTCTGCATGTAAAACAGCAATAGAAATGAATAATAAAAGAGATAAAAAACGCAAGTCAATCCTTCACTGGCATAAAGTAACAGCCGCTATGGTTGTAGTATCCCTGCAAAAATAGCATATCGGTTCTTTATTTAAAATAAATATTAGTTATCTGAGGGCGATAAGAGGGGGTTTGTGGTGAAAGCGTTCAAAATATGAAAACTTAATATAACACTGTGCTATAATTATTTAATTTAATAAATTTTTAATTTTTTGTTACTGCCTTGTTTTTGTATTGGGTATGGAGACCGCTTTTAAGATCTTGCTTAGATATAAAAGATACTCATGGGTAGTGAGTGGAGTAATAGATGAAATCTGCAAAAACCGCACTGCTTGGGCTTTATGGAATGCTTTTTATAACAGCCGTTGTAACTATTTATCTGACATCTTCAGTTGACGGTTATGACACATTGTTGACTGACATGACGATAGAGAGTGGTTTTTTTGAATGGGTGAGCGTTATATTGCTGGGCTTTATTTTTGTTTATGGAATGGTGTTTATACAGTACGATATCACTGAACTTTCCTGGTTTTCCCGTCTGTTTGTTCTTCTTTTTTCCACGCTCTCCCTGTTGGCGGTGCTCGAGGAGTTGAGCTGGGGACAGCATCTTTTCCATTTTGCAAGCAGTGATTATTTTGTACAGAATAATATGCAGCAAGAGACCAATCTGCATAACCTTATGCCGGCAGAGATATTCAGCTCGCTTGTCTACTTTGCAGTCTATGCATTTTTTATATTTATGCCGATTCTGAAAATTTTGTTTCCTAAACTGTTTGACTTTATTCCTTCTGCAATGGCAGCAACGCCCCATGTCATCCTGATTGCACTTTTCGCCTCCTCTTTTCAGGCCTATTTTTATGATGATTTCGGCGGTTATGCGGATACGGTGACATTGATCATCGGTATGATCCTGTTCGGTGTTGTTTTGTTGAAACAAAAAGCAGTATATCCCCGATCGGTGAGTGCCCACTACTTTTTGATTGTTTTGGCGATTATATTATTTATGAGTCATTATACGATTTTTGGATTTTTTAATGCGCAGTATGAGATTAGAGAGATGTTTGTGGTTTTAGCGGCACTTTACTGGTTTATAGAGTTGACGCAGAAACTTGTGGAAAACAACGCAGCTGCCAGGAGCCTGACTCCAAACAGCTGATAGTGTTTTAAGATACAAGTGAAATAACTTTATCTCCATTCTCCAGTACTCTTCTGACTCTGTCTTGCCAAAGTCTGCCAAATTGTTCAGCGTCTTCTCCGGTAGCACTGCCTTGCATCATTTTTTGCATTAAAGGCATCTGCATAGGATCAGCCGGAATAGATGACGGATCATAATTGACCGTCACAGATGCCATAGAATCAAGTCGTGTGAAACGAAGTTCACCGCTGATGTCGGCATCGTAAGCCAGTTTGTTGTTACGGCTGAAGTTGCCGTTAATCCCTTTAAAACCGCCTGCATTAGCCGCTCCGGTGATCAGTGAGGCAACCGTGCCGACTACACCGTTTACTCCTTCATCCAGGGCACTGCTATGCTCGACACGAATCTCGCCTCGTTGGGGCATACCATCCGGATAGAGTTCTTTAAGTGCCCGCTCAGTCATAAGCCATGCTCCGGCGACCGTTGGGCAGGAGTGACCGGCAAGTTTGACGGCGTCAAGATAGGTGTACTCTAAAATACCCTTTTCAGCAGCCCCAAGGAAAGCAGCAAGTGTGTCTTGCATAACGATAGGCGCAACGGCATTAAAAAAATCAGGTGTGTTCATAAATGACCTTTAGAAAATTTGGCTGATTATACAATGTACTATGCCATGCTTTACTTGATATTCATCATTATTGCTTTAAGATATAGGAAAAAATGGAAAAGCTGTATGTTTAAGATTTTGATGGTTGTTTTATTTGGCACGCTTCTGTCAGCGCAGATGAGTTCGATCAGCTTTATACCGAAATCGCAAAAAACCTCAGAATTTATGGGCATCACTATCCTCGATGTGAAAGAGCTGTCATTTAAGTCATTCAAGGGGATTGAATTTACAGAATTGTCCGGTTTGGCTTACGATAACAACACTTCTGTATTGTATGGCATCAGTGATCAGGGTTATCTGTATCATATGGATCTGGTGATCAAGCAAAACAGATTGTCGCATGTGCGCCTGGTGAACGCCTATGTGCTGCAGGATAAAAAGGGAAAAAGTCTTAGAAAATCAAAACGTGATTCAGAGGGACTCTCTTTAAGTGAAGAAGGGTTGATTATTTCTTTTGAACGCAAGCCCAAAGTATCGCTCTTTTCATTGGACGGCAAAAAGAAAGCAAATTTTACACTGCCTGAAAAGCTGCGAAACATTAAAAATTATCAGAGCAGAAACAGAGCGCTTGAAGCGGTAACACTGCATCCGAAATACGGAATTATCACCGCACCGGAAGAACCGCTGAAAGGAGAAGATAAAGCAATTCACACGCTCTACGGAGAAAAAAATGTCTGGCACTTTGAAGCAACAGGTTCCATCACGTCGATGGAGGTGATGAAAGACGGGGCCTTGATGGTGCTGGAAAGAGACTTCCATAGGCTTAGCGGCCGGTTGATAATATCGCTAAAAAAAATTTTGATCACTCAGTGTGAAAATAAATTATGTTCTTCTGATACGCTTGCCCTCTTTGACAGTCGAGATGGCTGGAAGCTTGATAACTTTGAAGGTTTGACA
>DAOWOG010000106.1 GCA_030642185.1 Helicobacteraceae bacterium
CCTCATTATGAATCGCAATGTTACGTGTCGGTGTCGGGATTTTAATGCCGTTTGCTATGAGTGTTTTAAAGACCCCGATGGCCACATCACTTTTAGTTGGAATGATCTGATCACTGAGCCAGTAGTAGAGTTTGAACTCCAGATAGTAGTCTCCGAATCCCTGGAAAGTGGCCATTGGTGCAGGGTCATCCAGAACATGTGTATGTTCTTTGGCAACATTGTTCATAATTTCCAGCACCTTTTCAATATCGCTGTCAAAATCGACCTTGATCAGCAGGGTCGCGCGCCGTCTGTTATCAGAGAGGGTCCAGTTAGTGACATCAGCGGAGATAAAATCAGCATTTGGGATGAGCACTTCTGAACCGTCAAAGGTTTTAATGGCAGTTGCCCGCGATCCGATCGACTGGACATTCCCCATTGTTTTATTGATCTCAATGGTATCGCCGATCTGTACAGGGCGTTCAAAGAGCATGATGATACCGGAGATAAAGTTGGCGACGATGTTACGGATACCAAAACCGATACCGACACCAAGCGCACCGCCGATCAATGCAAATTCCTGCATACTCACACCCAGTGTTGAGAGTGCGATGATGAAACCGATCACAAAAACAGTATGGTTTGACATGGTAGAGATGGCGGTTGGAACACCTCTTGGAAACTTAAATCGGGTAAATACTTCCAGTGCCAGGAAAATGCGGACCAGGCGGGCAGTCAGCCATGTAATGACAAGGATGATAAAAAAGTGGAAAATACCCGCCACTGAGAATGTCAAAGCCCCCAATTGCCATGAATGCTCCAGAATGGATGCCCACCATTCCAGCAGCATCGCTTTGGCTCCGAAAATATTGACTATAATTAACAACAGCCAGACAGTCATACTCAGTATCATAAGTCCGACTACATTACGTTCAAGTTTTTGGGCCTGTGCCTGAATGGTCTGGGGGGCATGAGCGATTCGCCTGCGTATAAAAATGATAAGCAGTCCCGAGAAGACATGAACAAAAATATAAAATATCAAGATAGCAGAGAGGAGACCAAAGACGAGCGTTGTGATCCGATCAGAAAGTGCAACTGTCCCGTAAAGGTTTGCGATAAAAGCGATAGTGAGCAGAGCGCATAAGAAGAAAGATATTTTTGAGGAGTGCCGAAACAGTGCACTCATATCTGCATGCTCGATATACTTTTTTTGCCGCAGTGAAAGACAGACTAGGGTAAACGTTGCTGCGATCACGACCAGTGCAGAAAGGCGGTCCAAAACGCCGTAGTCGCTGACCCCTGCTTCAAAATAGTGAATGACATTGAATAGAAAAAAAGTATAAATATAGGGCATAAACCGTTTATGGATGATTTGGCTTAAAAGAAGTGCTGTCGGAAGCAATATAAGCATAACCTGAAACTCTTTAAAATCGATCGAACGCTCGGTGAAAATGAAAAGAGAAATATAAATAGTGATTAACATTACAGTTGAAATCGGTCGGCGGATAAAAGAAAACTGGGTGTCATGGTCACTTGACTTTTGCGTAAAAAGTGTCCCCTTATAGTTCAAAAAATAGAGATAGCCGATGATCAGGATAATGAAAAACAGATAACCGGAAAGTGTATAGAGTCCGCTGATATTGGTTGTCAAATAGATAGATACATTCTGGTAAAAGGTTTGAAACGAACTGATGCCAAGAGCTATATAGTTGGAAAAGTTTATCGGTGTTGTCTGGATAAGTGCCAAAAAAGGAGCAGAGTCTACGACAAAGATATTCGATAGTTGACTGTCTCTAGCCTCTTTCAGACCATCCATCTTGAGATTGATCTGTAATAGTTTTTCCGAGATAAGCTGTGAATCGGTCAGGAGCATATCGTAGTTTGATTTTGTTGTGCTGTTGAGGGTTTCGATCTGGATCAGGACAGAAGTAATGTGTTCTTGAATCGTTTCAGGTGCCTGTTGTTTATTGGCATTGATATGCGTTTCACTCCAGAGACTTGTCAGTTCGGTAAGCGTAACACGGTTTTCGTCATATATCTGCAATCTTGTTTTAACGAACTGTTGCCACTCTTCAAGCTGTTTGAGATAGATAACCCATTTTTGCCTGAGGTCCTCAATGCTTTTGAGTTCCTGCGTATCGAGGTGCTGATAAACGGGATCATCGAGCATCACCTGCAGGGAGTCCATATAGCTGGGCAATAGGTCATGAACTTCAAAGACCTCTTCTTTTTCGGTAAGCAGCTTGCCGATTTCCTGAAGTTTTATGAGTGTTGTATTGGCCTGTTCGGGAATATTACTGATCGCTATAAAAGGGTTTTGTTTAACACTCTGTACCGCTTCGGCAGTCGGTGCAGGAACTGTCTCATTACCGTGCACAGTGGCAAAGAAGAACGTTAAAAGAAGTAAAACATGCCAAACAGAGTGCATATAGGTCCTTAACATAAAAAATTATTAATATATCTGCTACTATACAGGATTATTTTGTAAGGTCAGGTTTAAAATGAAAAAATATGGATTATTGTATCTTTTAATCGTTTTTGTATGGACTGCAAGCGGCGGCGCTGCAGAGAAAACACTCAATGTACTAACACGAAACTCCCCGACAACACTCTATTATGGAAGTGCGAATAACATGGTTGGGTTTGAGCACGATCTGGTTCAGGCATTCGCCAAAGAGAATGGATACAAGGTCAACTTTATTATCAAACACTCTATCAAAGAGGTGCTTGAAGCACTTCAAAAAAATGAGGGTGATTTTGCGGCGGCAGGTTTGACCCGTACGAAAAGCAGAGAGAAAAAATTCTTTATGGGACCGGGATATCTTGATGTTCAGGAACAAGTAGTCTGCGGTTATAAAAAGATGCCAAAGAGTGTTAACTCACTCATTGATTACAACTTTGAGATCATTACCAAAAGCAGTTATATAGAGAGTATGGAACAGCTTAAATCCGAGCATCCGAAACTGACATGGAAAGAACACGAAGGGTACACGACAGAACATATCTTTGAGCGTATAGATAAGAAGAAAGTTGATTGTACTGTTGCCGATTCCCATATCATCTCAATCAATCGCCGCTACTATCCGCATTTGCATGTTGCCTTTGCTGTCAGTGAGCAGCAGTCGCTTGCCTGGATGATGTCCAAGCAGGGCGGTTCGTATAAACTGATGAGCGAGATGAACCTCTGGTTTAAAAAGTTTAAAAAATCTCAGGAATTTGCCATCATCAAAGACAGGTATTTTTCGCATGTCGAGATCTTTGACTATGTTGATATCGCGGTCTATCACAAGCGTATTAAAGAACGTCTTCCAAAGTATATTGATTCGTTCAGACGCGGCGGAAAGAAGTATGACATTGACTGGCGTCTTTTAGCGGCACAGGCGTATCAGGAATCACACTGGAACCCAAGAGCAAAAAGTCCGACAGGTGTTCGCGGAATGATGATGCTGACCCTTGCAACCGCCAAACAGATGGGTGTTACCAACCGTCTGAATTATCGTCACAGTATTGACGGAGGGGCAAAATATCTTGTGCGGCAGATCAAACGTGCACCCGAAGGTGTAAAAGAAGGAGTAGACCGTGCGAAATTTGCTTTGGCTGCTTACAACATCGGCCGAGGCCATATGTATGATGCGATTCGTTTAGGCAAGAAACTGGGGAAAGATCCTTATGTCTGGGTCAATATGAAAGAGATCCTGCCGCTGCTCTCAGAACGCAAGTACTATAAACAGCTCAAATACGGCTATGCGAGGGGACATGAACCGGTGCGCTATGTTGAGCGGATCAATAACTATTTTGATATTTTGAAACAGTACTACAAAAAATAAGAGAAATATAGATGAAAAATAAAATGCAAAAAGCTTTTTTGTCTGCTGCCGCAGTGATGATGTCAAGTTCAACTCTGGCATCAGATATTTCAGCACCTCATGACAAATTTCAAGCTGATAACAAAAAGTGGGAAGCATTGACACCACAGGAAGATGCTTATGACTGGATTCAGATGAATTCTGGAGAATGGCTAAAAGGCGAATTTAAATCAATCCTTAATGATGAAGTAGAGTTTGACAGTGATGAGTTTGATCTTCAGACAGTTGATTTTGAAGATGTCAAACAGTTGCGATGTTCCAGTGTTTCAACACTTCACGGTGACAAGGTCGGCAGTGTCCGCGGTAAGGTAATGATCAAAGATCAAAAGATCATCGTTGTAACGGAGGAGGGTGAAGAGGTTTTTACGATCGATCAGGTCACTTCCGTTTTACAAGGCGGAGATAAGGAGAGTAATTACTGGTCAGCCAAAGTCACACTTAACCTGAATGTGCGAAGCGGTAATACGGACCAGATCGATTATGGTGCAAAAGCTTTTGTGGAGCGCCGAACGGTACAGACACGCTTTGCAGTGAATTATCTTGGCAGTATTTCCAGTAATTCAGGGAATACAACAGCCGAAAGCCAAAGGCTAGGCAGTACCTTCGATATTTTCCAGACCCGCAGTTTTTTCTGGCGGCCGTTTTTAGGGGAGTATTACAGAGATCCATTCTTAAACATTGGGAGTAAAATCACTCTTGGTGTCGGTGCCGGTTATGAGATTATCAATACTTCGAAAACGGACTGGAGTATCAATGGCGGTCCGGCATACCAGCGTACAGAATTTGAGACGGTTCAGCCGAATGAGGACAGGGTCGTTTCAACACCGACTTTACTGGTAGGGACCAAATACAATAGGGAAATAAGCAAGACAACAGATTTTATTTATGAGTATCAGTTTTTTATCCTCAACGAAGAGTCCGGTCTGTATACGCACCATATGATCGGAACATTTGAAAATGAATTTGTAAAAGATTTTGATTTTGATGTTTCACTGGTCTGGGACCGCATCGAAAAACCGGCCACCACCAGTGAAGGTAATACCCCGGACAAAGATGATTTTCGTCTGCTGATCGGAGTGGGGTATTCTTACTAATAAGACGCCAAACGAACAAGTCCGTTTAACTACGCTAACGCTAATTTCTCCTCAGCGGAGAGCTCACGTGCAGATGAACCGCACTTAATAACATAATAAACTTTCTTAGCTTAAGGGCGTTGAAGGCCACCTTTAAAAGGTTTAGGATTTCTTTCCAAACGGCTTAACCATCAAAATCAGTTTCGGCAGAAGTATCAGGTCAGCGGCAATGGCCATAAACATTGTCAGTACAGTGAGCAGTCCGAAATAGATTGTCGGGATAAAGGCTGAGAGTACCAGGATTAAAAAACCGATCATAATGGCAGCAGAAGTATAGGTCATGGCATAACCAATGCTCTCATGTGAGCGGTGCATAGCAGCAATGTAGTCCTGATCTTTGGCAAATTCGATTCTGTAACGGTAGAGGTAGTGGATGGTGTCATCGACAGCGATACCGATACTGATGGCGGCGATTGTGATAGTCATCATATCGAGAGGGATGCCGGTCCATCCCATAAAACCAAAAATGACGCTGATCGGAATAAGATTGGCGATTAAGGCAATAACTGCCAATTTAAACGTTCTAAAAAGTATGAGAAACATAACAAACAGCAGCAGGACCATTGCGCCGAGCGTAAGTATCTGTGAGCTAAAGAGGCTTTGGAGCATATTGTTATAAAGGACCATAAGGTTGGAGAGATGAACATTTTCTGCTTCAAGACCGACTTTTTCAACA
>DAOWOG010000340.1 GCA_030642185.1 Helicobacteraceae bacterium
CCCGGGCAGACCGGCACCTGAACTCATTACCGAGGGCATGGTCGAGTCCATGCGTGAGGGCAGTGTTATTGTGGATCTGGCAGCTGAAAACGGCGGGAACTGTGCCTTGACCGAGTCGGGCAAGGTCGTGGTCAAACACGGGGTGACGATCATCGGCTATACGGATCTTCCCAGCCGTCTGCCGACGCAGTCAAGCCAACTGTACGGCACGAATCTTCGCCATATGATTAATGATCTCTGTCTGGAAAAAGATGGCCGTATCACGATCGATATGGACGATGAGGTTATTCGCGGTGCGACTGTGATCAAGGATGGTGTTGTGACCTGGCCGCCTCCGGCCATAAAAGTTCAAGCCGCTGTCAAGCCGGCAGAAGTACTGCCGGAACCAGTGAAAAAAGAGCAAGAGAAAAAGAGTAAGGGTTACGGGGGTGCATTGCTGATGATTCTCGGTGTGGCTGCAATGGCCGGAGTGGGGTATGTGTCACCACCGGACTTTCTGGCGCACTTTACTGTTTTTGTACTGGCCTGTTTTGTCGGTTATCAGGTGGTCTGGAATGTCACACCTGCACTGCACACCCCATTGATGAGTGTTACCAATGCCATCAGCGGTATTATCGTTTTGGGCGCATTGGTTCAGTTCTCTGCAGAATCGACAACAACAGTGATGATTTTATCCATTGTAGCGATTTTGGTTGCAGCGATTAATATCAGCGGCGGTTTTCTGGTGACCCATCGAATGCTGAAGATGTTTCAAAAATATGAGGAAGCGTAATGACTGAAGGTTTATTGACGGCTGCTTATATTATTGCCAGCATACTGTTTATTTTAAGCCTGAGAGGATTAAGCCACCAGGAGAGTGCACGCAAAGGCAATATCTATGGAATGAGCGGTATGCTTATTGCCATTGCTGCTACTATTTTTGGCAGTCAATCAGCCGGTTTGGAAAGTGTACTGGCAGCGATGATCATCGGCGGTATCATCGGGGGTGTCGTTGCCATGCGGGTTGAGATGACGGGGAT
Organism: Helicobacteraceae bacterium; assembly: GCA_030642185.1. Classification (GTDB taxonomy): domain Bacteria; phylum Campylobacterota; class Campylobacteria; order Campylobacterales; family Sulfurimonadaceae; genus 4484-230. The sequence goes on from DAOWOG010000340.1 coordinate 1,020, forward strand.
GCCTCAGCTTGTCGCTATTTTACACAGTTTTGTCGGCTTGGCGGCGGTGCTGGTAGGGTATGCCAACTACCTTGATCCGAACGCTGCTTTACATTTCAGCGGGGTCGAAAAAACGATTCACGATATAGAGATTTATCTTGGGGTTTTGATCGGGGCAGTGACCTTTACCGGTTCATTGATCGCTTTTGGGAAACTGCAGGGTGTTATCGGAAGCAATCCTCTTCTTCTGCCGGCGCGTCATTGGCTCAATCTTGGATTGGGAGTAGCGGTTCTCTGGATCGGTACTGAGTTTGTCAATGCTGAAACGGTTTCTGCCGGTGTGATGCTTTTAGCGGTTATGACACTGATCGCATTGGCATTTGGTGTGCACATGGTTATGGCTATCGGCGGAGCAGATATGCCTGTCGTTGTTTCAATGCTGAACAGTTATTCAGGATGGGCTGCTGCAGCGACCGGTTTTATGCTTTCAAACGATCTGTTGATCATTACGGGTGCATTGGTCGGAAGCAGCGGTGCTATCCTCTCCTATATTATGAGCCGTGCCATGAATCGCAGTTTTATCAGTGTCATCGCCGGAGGTTTTGGAACAACTTCTGCTCAGGGTTCTACTGTGCAAATACATGGTGAAAGCACCTCTATCACTGCAGAAGAGACGGCAGAGCTTCTCAAATATGCAAAAAATGTGATTATTGTTCCCGGATACGGTATGGCGGTAGCCCAGGCCCAGCATCCCGTTGCTGAAATTACCAAAAAACTCCGGGCTAACGGCGCCAATGTACGTTTTGGCATTCATCCTGTTGCCGGTCGGCTTCCCGGACATATGAATGTGCTGCTTGCGGAGGCGAGAGTTCCCTATGACATTGTGCTTGAAATGGATGAGATCAATGCAGATTTTTCGGATACGGATGTAGTTTTGGTCATCGGTGCCAACGATACGGTCAACCCCTCTGCTCAGGACGATCCTGCAAGTCCAATTGCCGGAATGCCGGTTTTGGAGGTCTGGAAAGCGACGAATGTGATCGTGATGAAACGGAGTATGGCATCAGGCTATGCCGGTGTCGCCAATCCGCTCTTTTTCAAAGAGAACACTAGCATGCTGTTCGGAGATGCAAAAACAGGAGTCGATACAATACTTGGCAAGTTGTAGTGCTGCACATAAAGCAAGCACGTTTTTGTTATAATTGCTCTTATATATTTTATGGAGATGTCGCGTGCAGCAACCACAACCTATGACTAAATTCGGATATGCAAAATTAACCGATGAGTTAAATTATTTGAAACTGACGGAGCGGCCGACTGTTGTCAAGGCCATTGAAGAGGCAGCCGACTTGGGAGATTTAAAAGAGAATGCGGAGTATCATGCAGCCAAAGAGCGTCAGGCACAGATCGATAATCGTCTGATTGAGCTTTCATCGATGTTGGCTAACTCACAGATCGTGGACCCCGCTTCACTTGAACACAGCCGTATCAGCTTTGGCTCGACGGTAGTCTTGTGCGATCTCGGTACGGATGAAGAGATCACCTACACGATTGTCGGCGGCGTGGAGAGCAACCCGGATATCGGATTGATTTCCTTTGCCTCACCGCTGGCAAAACAGCTGCTGGGAAAAGAAGAGGGTGATGAGTTCAAAGCCAAACTTCCAAAAGGCGAACGGGAGTTTGAGATCCTTGAAGTCCACTATAAGGAGATCGTCTTTGAAACCCACTAAGATCAAAGTTGCCGTTATCGGTGCCAGCGGCTATACCGG
>DAOWOG010000069.1 GCA_030642185.1 Helicobacteraceae bacterium
CCTCGGCATCATAAAACCGGACAATGGCATTGATCATTGAACTTTTACCGCCGCCGCTGTCGCCTACAAATGCAATCGTCTGTTTGCAGCGTATATCAAGGTTGATATTTTGAAGGGCCTGTTTCTCTCCATACCGAAGTGAGAAATTATGGAATGTGATTGAGGTAATATCACTTTTAAGCTGAACATTCCCGTCTTTAACCGAATTATCCAGATCCAAAATATGAAAAACACGTTCACTGGCAGCCAGGGCATCCTGCATTTTAGCATAGATGATTCCCAACCCCCTGGCCGGTTGAAAAACGAGTCCGACAGCCGTTAAGAACGCGGTAAACTCGCCTACCGTCATATGCCCGTCATAAACTTCCCGGCCGCCCATATAGATCACGGCTGCCAAACCCGTTGCACCGATAATTTCCAGCAGCGGCGAAGCCAGTTCACCGGTGTAAATAGCTTTCATATTAATACGTAGATAATGCTGATTTTCTTTATCAAAGCGTCCTTGTTCATACTTTTCAGTGGCATTGAGTTTAATGATCTCGGCATTATTGAACACTTCACTGAGACGTGTCACGATATCGGCATTTTTTTCCTGAGAATGACGTGAGAGTTTTTTCAGACGTCTGGCTATCAATATCAAGGGGACTATCACCAGAGGCAGCAAAACCAGTGCATAAAAAGCCAGCTGTGCATTAAGATAAATAATATAACCGATCAGTGCCAGTACCGTCATACTTTCGCGTATGAATTCCGGAAGCATAAGGGAGACAAAATACTGGATTCTACCGATATCGTTGGTGATACGCGAAATCAGCTCTCCGCTGCGGTTGGCATAGAGATAGCTCATATCCAGAGAGAGGATTTTCTGCAGCAATTCAGATCGAAACGTCGTGACGATACTTTGACCGATATAACTGGTAAAGACCGACTGAACATACCGTCCGACCGATTTGACCATGTAAATAGTGATCAAGCCAAGAGGAATATAGATCAACATACTCTCATCACGCTCTATAAACATCTTATCCATCATCGGCTGCATGATATATGCCGTGGCTGATGTAGCGGTAACGGCAAAAATAATACCGATGAAAACAAATAAAAAATGTAATTTGTACTCTTTGATATAAGGCCAGTAACGTAAAAAAGTTGTTTTCAATGTTTTCCTTTTTTAAAAAGAAGATTATACACTATTACTCCACCAGTTAAATAGACTCTCACGATGCTTATATCGCTTTAACGATCTTTTCGATAAAATATTTTACTTTAAAAGATTGCAGGAATTATGATGAAAAAACGTATTTTGGTAACAGGTGGAGCCGGTTTTTTAGGCTCACATCTATGTGAACGTCTACTTGAAGAAGGCAATGATGTTATCTGTGCCGACAATTTTTTCACCGGTGACAAAGCCAACATCGAGCATCTGCTTGACAACCCCTATTTTGAACTGCTTCGCCATGATGTCACTTTTCCGCTTTATGTTGAAGTTGATGAAATCTATAATCTCGCCTGCCCTGCCTCACCGGTCCACTACCAGTTTGACCCGGTACAGACAACCAAAACTTCTGTAATGGGTGCGATCAACATGCTCGGTCTTGCCAAACGCACCAAAGCCAAAGTCCTCCAGGCCTCTACTTCCGAAGTCTACGGCGATCCGGAAGTGCATCCTCAACCGGAATCATACAAAGGTTCTGTCAGTACCACCGGTATCCGTGCCTGCTATGATGAAGGTAAACGCTGTGCTGAGACCCTCTTCTTTGACTACTACCGCCAGCATGATGTCGATATCAAAGTGATGCGGATTTTTAACACCTATGGTCCCAACATGAACCCCGATGACGGCCGCGTTGTCTCCAACTTCATTGTTCAGGCGCTTAAAGGCGAAGACATTACGATGTTCGGAGACGGGTTGCAGACCCGTTCATTCTGTTATGTCGATGATCTCATCGAGGGCATGATCCGGCTGATGAATTCGCGTGACGGTTTTACCGGTCCGGTCAATATCGGCAACCCCGGAGAGTTCACGATGGTCGAGTTGGCAGAGAAAATCATAGAGCTAACCGGTTCATCCTCGAAGATCATCTATCTTCCGCTTCCGCAGGATGATCCGCTCCAGCGCCAGCCCGATATCACACTGGCTAGAAAAGAGCTGGAGTGGGAGCCGCACATTGCGCTTGAAGAGGGACTGAAAAAAACCATCGCTTACTTCAAAACGATTGTAAACGACTGAATCAATAAGGATGCAAACTATGAAAATTAATTTTATCGATCTACAGGCACAATACCAACGCTATAAAGAGGAGATCGACAAAGAGATCCATGAAGTACTTGACAGCTCCGGATATATCATGGGGCCGAAAGTCAGTGAATTGGAAGCAAATCTTGCCAATTTCGTCGGTGTCAAACATGCCATCGCCTGTAGTTCCGGTACGGACGCATTGATACTCGCACTGATGGCGATCGGTATCCAGCCGGGTGATGAGATCATCACCACACCCTTCACCTTCATTGCTACGGCAGAGACCATTGCCTTTTTGGGAGCCAAACCTGTTTTTGTCGATATAGATGAACAGTCCTACAACATCGATCCGGCGCTGATCGAAGCCAAGATAACCGATAAGACAAAAGCGATCATGCCCGTCTCACTCTTTGGCCAGATCTCCGATATGGATGCCGTCAATGCCGTTGCCAAAAAACATAATTTAAAAGTGATCGAAGATGCGGCACAGAGCTTTGGAGCAGTGTATAAAGATGTCAAATCCTGCAACCTCTCCGATCTGGCCTGTACCAGTTTTTTCCCGGCCAAACCGCTGGGCTGCTATGGAGACGGCGGCGCTGTCTTTACCAATGATGACACCCTTGCCGAAACACTCCGTATCATCCTGAACCACGGGCAGACCAAGCGGTATGTTCACAGTCATGTCGGGATCAACGGCAGACTCGATGCCATCCAGGCCGGTGTTTTGAATGTAAAGCTGAAATACTATGATGAAGAGATCACTAAAAGAGAAGCGATCGCCCATCGCTATAGTGCCGATCTGAAAAATGTGATCGTCCCTCATGTTCCCGACAACAGCCGCTCGGTATGGGCACAATACTGTATCCGCGTCAAAGACAGGGATGCTATGTTGAAAAAATGCAGTGACAAAGGGGTTCCGACCGGTGTCTATTATCCGATACCGCTGCATCTGCAGGAGGTCTTTCATGCTCTCGGCTACAAAGAGGGCGATTTCCCGATCACGGAAGAAGTCTCAAAAGATATCATGGCCCTGCCGATGTCCGCTTTTTTAAGTGAAGAAGAGCAAAACTACATTATCGAGGTGGTCAATGGCTGATATTTTTATCCACGAAAGTGCCAGTGTCTCCGACAATGCCGCCATCGGCAATGGTACCAAGATATGGATCAATTCCCAGATTCGCGAGAACAGTACAATCGGGAGTGATTGTATTATTTCAAAAGACACCTATATCGATACCGGGGTGACAATCGGATCGAACTGTAAGATACAAAACTCCGTCTCTGTTTATCAGGGGGTGACGATAGAAGATGATGTATTTGTCGGACCGAACGCCTGTTTCACCAACGATAAAGTGCCACGCGCTTTCGATCCCGAATGGAAAATCACGCCAACCTTGATCAAAAAAGGTGCAAGTATCGGAGCCAATGCCACCATCGTCTGCGGCATCACCATCGGCGAGTATGCGATGATCGCAGCAGGAAGTGTCGTCACCAAAGATGTCGAACCCTACTCTCTGGTTATGGGAAATCCTGCGCGGCATTACAGCTATGTTGATAAGATGGGAAATAAAATAAACTAAAGGCAAAAGCATGGAAAACAAGCTCATTAGAATCGGACTGCTCGGCGTCGGCAAAATGGGTCAAAACCATTTAAGAAACCTGATAATGCTCAAACAGGTTGAAATAGTATTTATCTATGATTTTGACCAGGATCTCTGCCAAAAACTTGCAGACCAGTATCATATAAACGTCTCAAAAAATCTGGATGATGATCTGAAAGAGGTCGACGGTGTGGTGATCGTCACACCGACCTTTACCCATTATGACTACATAAAACAGGTCAGTCAGTATGTGAAGAATATCTTTGTAGAAAAACCGCTGACGGATACCATTGAGACAAGCCGTGAAATTTCCGAGCTGGTCAAAGAGAAAGGTTTAAATCTTCAAGTCGGATTTATAGAGCGCTATAACCCTGCTGTTGTCGCACTTGAAAGGGTGATCAAAAACAGCAGCCACGTCATCAACATCGATTTTTCTAGAACCAATAAAGTCAGCAGCCGGATCACCGATGTTGATGTCGTGATCGATCTGATGATACACGATATCGACCTGGCAATTCACCTCAACGGCAAACCGGCAAAAGTGGAAGCCCACGGTTATGTCAAAGCAGATATGATCGAATATGCCAGAGCATTGATCACCCATGAGAACGGAACATTCTCCAGCATCGTCGCCAGCAGGATCACCGAAAAAAGAATCCGTCAGATCAGTGCGACCTGCGATGACATGTACATTGATGCCAACCTCTTAAGCAAAGAGGTCCATGTCAACAAACAGACTACGGTTCAATACCTTGACAATGTCACTATCTCTTCCAAAGAGGAGACCATCGATGTCAGACCGCAGGAGGCACTGCTGCTTGAACTGATCGATTTCATCGAACTTTGTCAGGGCAAACCGGTGAACAGTCCCAACGCAGCCGACGGCGTATTGGCCATGGACGTTGCCGACACCATCCAAAAACTGATTATGGAAGCAAAATGAGACCTGACATTAAAAACAGCACGGTCCTGGTCACCGGCGGCGCCGGTTTTATCGGCAGCCACCTGGTCGACAGACTGATCGCAGAACAAGCCAAAGAGGTCGTTGTCATCGACAATATGTTCCTGGGTTCGGAAGATAACCTCAAAGATGCCGTCGTCAAAGGGGCCGTACTTTATAAAGATGATCTTGAAATCACCAGTTCGCTTGAATATATTTTCGAAAAACATGATATTGACATCGTTTTTAACTGTGCCACCAAGGCGCTAAACTACTCTTTTGTCAACCCCAAAAATGCTTATGACACCAATGTCAACGGGGTTTTGAATATCCTCGAGCATCAGCGCAAGGGCCACTTTAAAACGCTGGTACACTTTTCGACCTCTGAAGTGTATGGGACCGCCGTTTATGAGCCGATGGATGAGAAACACCCCATCAACCCGACGACCACCTATGCCGCCGGAAAAGCGGCAGCCGATCTGGCTGTCACCAGTTATGTCAATATGTTTGATCTCGACGCCTTTATCGTCCGGCCGTTCAACAATTATGGACCGCGGCAAAACCACAAGGGTTATCTGGCCGGGATTATCCCTATCACCGCTTTTCGTATCCTCAACAATATCAATCCGGAGATTCATGGAACAGGCGAGCAGAGCAGAGACTTTATCTATGTGCTCGATACCGTCGATGCGATCATGCAGCTTTACAGCAAAATGGACACCGGCGACAGCATTAACATCTCCACCGACGGTCAGATCTCGGTCAATGATCTGATCGCCCAGATCGTGCAGACCATGGATTACTCCGGACAAGTCTTGAAAAAACCGGCGCGCGGTGCTGATGTCGAGTGCCATAATGCGAGCAATCAAAAGGTGAAATCGATGATCGACTATCAGCTTACCCCGTTTGACGAGGGACTGGAAAAAACACTGCAGTGGTACAAGGAGAACATCTCATGATCCGCCTGATCAAACCCTATATCGATTTCAATGAAGTCCAGAGTGAATTTGAGGATATCTTTGAAAGCGGCTGGTTTACCAAGGGAAAGTTTGTCGAGACCTTTAAAGAGGAGATCTCCGGCTATACCGGCGTCAAGCATGCTTTTCTGACCACTTCGGCGACAACGGCACTGACGATGTCACTCAAAGTGCTGGGCATTAAAGCGGGGGATGAAGTGATCGTTTCGGATTTCTCCTTTCCGGCTACCGCCAACGTAGTTGAAGATCTGGGCGCGATACCGGTCTTTGCCGATGTCAGTGTTGAGACATTCAACATGCTTCCCGAAGAACTTGAACGTCAAATTACCGATAAAACAAAAGCCGTCATTTTTGTTGATGCACTGGGCTCTCCGGAAGGTATCCACGCCATAAAAGCCATTTGCGAGAGACACAATCTGCCCCTGATCGAAGATGCTGCCTGTGCCATCGGCAGTTCCGAAGATGGTGTACGGTGCGGCAATATCGCTGACCTGACCTGCTTCAGCTTTCATCCGAGAAAGCTTCTGACAACCGGTGAAGGCGGGGCGCTGACAACAAACAGTGATCAGTTTGCCGAACTGCTGGAGAGAAAACTCAACCATGGCGCTGTCGTCAACAACGGCAAGTTCGATTTTGTCGATTTCGGATACAACTACCGGATGAGCGAACTTCAGGCCGTGATGGGTATCAAACAGTTGGAAAAGCTCGATAGCATCGTTACATCACGACTTCAGACAAAACAGGAATACAGCGCAGATCTTGAACGTCTTGGATTTAAAGCACAAAAGGTGTCTGAGCATGTCATCCATAATGTACAGTCTCTGGTCTTTACGGTTCCCTC
>DAOWOG010000085.1 GCA_030642185.1 Helicobacteraceae bacterium
ATCGCGTTTAAAACTTATCGGAATCGTCTTACTGCTCTCGATCACCAGACGCAGTGTATTGGGATTATACTGTGCAAGTCGGATACGTTTGATCTCTTTGTGCTTGATCGTATGTTTTTTTGTCTGCACGCCATGAATCTCAAAAACATAGCGAAAGCGCCTCTTCCTTTTATCTAAAATGGTAAAGTAGTTGATACCTTTTGCATTGAGTCTGGAATCAAATGAGAGTACAAGATCACCTTTATTCCACTGGATAGATTCCAGACGTTTCTGACCTGTCACTTTGATCTTTTTTTTCGTCGTTTTCTTTTTAGGACTGATCTTCTTTTTCTTTACCTCTTTTTTACCCTGAGGCGTTCCCTGTTTGAACTTTTCAAGTTTTTTAGCATACTGTGATACATCAATACGGAGTTTTCTACCTGATGCCACGATCCCCTTCAGGCAGTCATAACATACTTGTTCATTGCCTTCAACCAGAGCATTAATATAAAGCTGTTTATAGGCATCGTATGCCTTGAATTGATTGCTTTTTGAGCGGCTTTTAAGATGTTTATCTGCCTGCTGCAAAAGCTGCTGATTTGTAGCAGCATTCGCAAGGAGAGTCAGTAAGAGAAGAAGGGAAAAAACACGCAGCATGTAAGGTGTTATTCGCCCTGAGTCAATTTTTCCATCAGTGCTTTGACAGAGATGATTTCGGTGATTCGGTAGCCGTTCGTACCTGAGAAAAAGAGACCGAACTCTTTATTGCCTTCATAAGCGTCACTTAAACGGTCTGCAATACAAAAACCAACCTCTTTGGCCTCTTCACCACGGTTACACGGAGCAACACAGTTTGAGATACATTTGATGTCCGGTCCGGTACGTGTGGCGATCAAATCTGTCAGGTTTGTATGAACACCGCGCGCCGGGTAGCCGACCGGTGATCCCATCAACTGAATATCTTCTTCCTTGGCTGCCAGCAAAACCTCTTTGAAGTTATCATGGGCATCACACTCATGTGTCCCGATAAAACGTGTGCCCATCTGAACACCGCGTGCTCCCAGCTCCATCATCTCGTCAATATCATTTTTATCCCAGACTCCACCGGCAGCGATCACGGGGATATCACCCCATTTAGCCGCTTCTTCTACGACAGGTTTCACAAGATTCTCAAGCTGATTTTCTTCCATCGCACACTGCTCATACGTAAAGCCCTGGTGCCCGCCGCTTTTAGGACCTTCCAGTACCACGGCATCCGGCAGACGGTTATAACGTTTCTGCCACCGTTTACAGATGATTTTCAGTGCTTTGGCTGATGAAACAATCGGAACCAGGGCAACATCCGGATAATCTTCTGTAAATTCAGGCATATTTGTCGGCAGTCCCGCTCCGGTAATGATGATGTCAGCTCCTGCTGCACAGGCATCAGTGACAACACGGCCATAATCGTTAATGGCGTATAGGACATTACAGGCAAGAGGAGCATCACCGCAAATCTTGCGGGCATTTTCAAAAATTTTTGCCAGGCCTTCCGGCGAGTAGAAATTTGCAGCATCCAGCGGACGCTCTGATACGAGCTTCTGCACATGAACCTTATTTTCATAATAACCGGTTCCTACCGAACTGATCACACCCAGTCCCCCCTCTTTCGAGACGGTTCCGGCAAGTTGATCCCAGCTGATTCCGACACCCATACCGCCTTGAACGATAGGAATCTGAATCGTATATTTTCCGATTTTCAATGGAGCAAAACTCATTATTTAACCTTTGCGCGGGCAAATTTTCGTTTACCCACCTGCAATATATATTCACCGGCTTCCAGCTGAAGCTGCTCATCAGTGACTTTTTTCTGGTCTATTTTAACAGCCCCTTGCTTAAGGTCTCGCCGTGCCTGTGAAGTAGATGGTGCAATTTTGCAATCTTGTAAAGCTTTTGCGATCCAGATCGGCCCTTCAAGCTCGAATTCTGCTATATCGCTCGGCAGTTGATTCTTGGCATGGACCTTGTCAAATTCTGCTTTTGCACTTTGGGCAGCCTCTTCACCATGAAAACGTGCCGTGATCTCTATCGCCAAAGCCTCTTTGACTTTTTTCGGATGCTGCGTGCCATCTGCAACACCGAATTTCAATACTTCGATCTCGTCCAGAGAAAGTGCACTTAACAGTTCATAATAACGCCACATCAGGTCATCAGAGATACTGAGTACTTTACCGAACATATCATTTGGCGCGTCTGCCACGCCGATGTAGTTGTTCAGACTTTTACTCATCTTCTGAATGCCGTCAAGCCCTTCAAGGATCGGCATCATCAATACTGCCTGCTCCTTGCCAATTTCATACGCACGCTGAAGATGACGTCCCATCAAAAGGTTAAACTTCTGATCCGTTCCGCCCAATTCAATATCGCTTTTAAGATGAACACTGTCGTAGCCTTGAAGCAGCGGGTAGATAAACTCACTGATAGAGATCGATGTACCGTTTTTGTAACGCTTTTCAAAGTCATCACGCTCGAGCATGCGTGCGACATTATGTGTCGTCGTCAGTTCCAGCATTCCGGCTGCACCTAACGGGTTGATCCAGTCCGCGTTAAACAAGACTGTTGTTTTCTCAGGGTCAAGAATTTTAAAGACCTGTTCTTTATAACTTTCGGCATTTTTTACGATTGCCTCGGGAAGCAGTTTTTTACGGGTTTCACTCTTGCCGGTCGGATCCCCGATCTGGGCCGTAAAATCACCGATAATAAACTGTACATTTGCCCCGTATTTCTGGAAAGTCGCCAATTTATGCAGCAGCACGGTATGCCCAAGATGAAGGTCAGGTGCGGTCGGATCAAATCCCGCTTTAACCGTAAATGTCTCCCCTTTTTCAATATAGGCTTTCAGGAGCTTTTCAATACGCGCTTCATCAATAATTTCTGCTGTTCCACGCCTTATTTCCCGTAATGCTTCTTGTATCATTTTTATTTTATCCTTAATTACTTCGGTACGCATCGTCCGTGCGTATAAATTGTATGATTTTAATTTTTTTATCTATTTTACCGCGCAGACGGTTAAGATCGCCTTCCGCACTGTGAAAGTCCAGTTCACAAAGCTGAACATGTTCCTCTTTTTCTTTACCGAGTTCAATACTGTTGATCTCAATGTCAAGCTTGGCCAGATAGGTTAAAAAACCTGCCAGTGCCCCTTTGGCATTGTGCATACTGACAATGAGATGATAATGATGAATATTTTTATTGATCCATCCGATAAAGAGCATCGGCTCCTGATCTTCAATCATCTGTGCGGCATGCTGACACATCTTATGATGAACATGGGCCTTGCCTTTGTCATAAAAAGCAACAATTTCATCACCCGATTTCGGATGGCAGCAGTAGTCAAATACGATATCGGAAATATGATGATTGGAAAAAACTTCCAAGGAACCGAAAACATACGACTTGAGTTTAAAACGATGCGATGTCAAAAAACTGCTTAACCGACCGCCATGATGCCGCTCTTCGACATAACGGTTCAGCTGCTCTCTCAGGTAGTCAACATCTACGGCAGCTTTTGAGCGGTTGTCATACCAATCATTCTCTTTCAGCCAGATTGCGATCCTCTCTGGAGGGAGTTCCATAATACACGATAAAATCAGTGTGGCACTTTGCGAATTAACCGCACGGATGCGATGCTTACAGTTACTTCGGATATTGCTCTTTGCCCGGGATGTTTTAATAGCATCCATCCAGCTGCAGCGCAACACCTTTTCATCTGCTGTGTTGACCTGGATAATATCACCATTATGCAGTTCAGTCAGCAGACTCACTTTTTCTTTATTGATCCAACAGTTTTCTGCATTGTCACCGATTTCGGTATGAACGGCATAGGCAAAATCCAGTGCGACCGAACCCCTCGGCAGAGTAAAGACCTTTCCCTGCGGGGAGAAGACACTGATGTCCTCACTGTAAAGATCATTTTTGATTAACTCATAAAAATCTTCAATAGACTCATTTTGATATTGGAGATTATCCAGCCAGTCCAGGTTGATATTCTCATTTTCACCGCTTTTATATTTCCAGTGCGCAGCAACACCTAGTTCCGCCGTCTGGTGCATATCAAACGTACGGATTTGCACTTCAATAATTGCCGTATCATTAAAAACTGTCGTATGCAGAGTCTGATAGCCATTGTCTTTTGCAATAGCTATGTAGTCTTTAAAACGTGAACTGAGCGGTTGAAAATTGAGATGGATCAGCCCGAGTATCTTATAGCAGTCGACTGGTTTTTTCACCAGTATACGAATGGCGAGCAGGTCCAGTATCTCATCGATGCCGATACCCTTACGCTGCATTTTGAGATAAATTGAGTAGTGGTGCTTCACCCGGCTCAATATCTCAAAACTATCAAGCGTAAACCCGTTTTTAAGCAGAAGCTTAGTCACTTTTTGGCGAAATGCATTAAGCCTGATCTGCATCGTAGAATAGTTTTCATCCAAATATCGTTCAATGGCTTTTTTTTCATCCTCAAAAAGATAGGTAAAACTTAAATCTTCAAGCATATTTTTTAAAAATGAAATACCGAGACGGTGTGCAATCGGCGCATAAACAACCACGGTCTCTTCAGCAATTCGTCGCTGTTTATCCTTTTTAAGGGCATCCAGTGTGAGCATATTATGCAGTCTATCACACAGTTTAACCACCAGTACCCGTACATCTTCAATCGATGCCAGCAGCATTTTACGAAAAGAGAGGGCCGATGCCACCAGTTTTTCATCAGAATTCGAAGGGATCAACTGGGCATCACGGATAGTATCGATCTTGGTCAGACCTTCAACCAGATGTGCCACATCGGCACCATACTGCTCACTGACCTCTTCTACCGTTGTCGGAGTGTCTTCAACCACATCATGCAGTAAAGCCGCTACAACCATGGCTTCATCTTCTGTCAATGAAGCGACAATAGCTGCAACCAGGATGGGGTGCACGACATACGGTTCACCACTTTTTCTGAACTGCTCTTTATGTGCTTCAATAGAAAAAGAGAGTGCGTGATGCAAGGTATCATTGGGGGTTATTAAAGAGAAAAGATACTCGGTGGCAGCGTCAATCTCATGGATTGTTTCTATTTTACTGATATCAACTTGACTCACAAATTCTCTTTATGTAAATTGGGGGAGTGCAAACGATCGCTAAAGCGTCATCATTTACACTGTTATCGAAGTAAGAACTACTCTTTGTCAACAAATCCTGCAATCTTAATCAATCCGTTTGCAATTTCCATCAACGCCAAATCAGCCGCTTTAACTGTTTTCAGATCAACATTGAGTTTGCTTTGTGCACCGTCCTGAAGTTGTTTTGAACGTTTTGCTACGGCAATTGCCAGTTGGTAACGGTCTATATCTCCGTGCGCAAGTGCTTTTGCTGTTAATTCTTCTACTCTCATCTCTTTTTATCCTTCTTTATTTTACTATCGAACAGTTTATATAGTTACCGTTAACAATCTCCAGGAGATTGCCCTCTTGGAACATATCGCAGACAATAATCGGCAATTTATTCTCTTTTGCCAATGCGATGGACGTATCATCCATAACTTTGATCTGATCATTTAACGCCTGGTCATAACTCAACGTTTCAAGTTTAACTGCATCAGAATGCTTTTTAGGGTCTTTGTCATAAACACCGTCAACTTTCGTTGCTTTGATGATGACTTCGGCCCCTATCTCCACTGCACGCAGTGTTGCGGCGGTATCGGTCGTAAAAAACGGGTTTCCCGTACCTGCTGCAAAAATGATCACCCGCCCCTTTTCAAGATGGCGAACGGCACGACGCTGAATATACGGTTCAGCAATCTGCTCCATCTTGATAGCCGTCTGAACACGAACCTTCATTCCGGCATGCTCACACGCTTCCTGCATCGCTACCGCGTTGATCACAGTTGCCAGCATTCCCATGTAATCCCCGGCTGTGCGGCGGATAATACCATCCTGTGCAGCCGTAACACCGCGAACAATATTCCCGCCGCCTATCACCAAGCCGACTTCAATCCCCGCATCGACCAGAGATTTAATCTCCAGTGCAATATAATTTAAAATCTGAGTGTCAATTCCATGACCATTTTCACCGGCCAACGCTTCACCGGAAAACTTCACTAATACACGTTTTTTATCC
>DAOWOG010000313.1 GCA_030642185.1 Helicobacteraceae bacterium
ACAGTGACACACAACGGCGGTCAGATCGAAGCGCACGGTGCGATCCACTCTAAAGGTGCATTTGATGCGGCAAATACTACATTCGAAAATGTAACACTTGCGGGCAACAGCAGCCTGAAGTTTACAGGTGATTCAGCTACAGGTCTTGAAGCGGCATTTGATGCCGGCTCTGGTAATAGCAAGTAATTATCTGATGCAGTAAGAGCCGGGCAGCTTTGTCTGCCTGCGTTACTCTTTTTTTTTCTTTCTCTAACACTTCTATTATTTAGTCTATCTAGGAGATTGTCGGATTAATGCTTGATTGGCTGCAAATTCCATCTTTTTGCCACCTTTTCCAGACATTTTCGTTAAATAGCTACGGCTATTCGCCTCAAATGTCTGAAAAACCTGACTAAAAAGCTGAAATTTTCGCTTTAATCAGACTAATCTGACAGTCTCCTAGCCGGTGGAGTAATATCTTCGCTTGACATGCTTTTTTGTAACCAAAATGTTACTTCTATGTAACATAAAAGTAGCGCTCCATTCCTATAATTCGACATCTTATTTTGTTATGGGGAGTGCATGGTACCTAATGCTTTAAAATTCTGGTTAGCCGGTTCATTGATATGTTCATCGATGCTGTTAGCTAATACAGAAGAGAATATGGCCGAGTCGTTAATGAAACTGCGTGCAGAGGTTGAAAATCTCAACACACAGATTCAAGACGAAAAGGATGAGACGAAAGCTTCAATGCGTTCGCTTGTGATGGAAAAAAATGAACTTGAAGCGACCATTGGACGTGAAAATCTGAAGATCAAGCAGATTGAGCAGGAGATGGCTAAAGTCAAAAAAGAGATTGCAGCTGCCAGTAAAAACAGTGAGGGGATCAAACCGGTTGTTCAGCAGGCGATTGCTGATCTTAAAGTTTATATTTCCGCAGAACTTCCTTTTAAAACAGCCGACAGATTAGCCGATATTGAACGTATTGAAACACAGCTGAATGAAGATCTGATCGCTCCTCAAAAAGCGTTGGCCTTTGTCTGGAACAGTTATGCGGATGAGATTCGGATGACGAAAGAGAATGGACTTTTCAAACAGACCATTCAACTCGATGGCAAAGACCGTCTGGTTGAAGTTGCACGTCTGGGGACTGTTATGATGTACTTTATGACACCGGATGCCCGTGTAGGTTATGTGGTAAAAGATGCGAAAGGGTGGTTCTATACAGAATCGATCAATAAAGAGCAAAAAGATCAGATCATTGCACTGTTTGATGCTTTTCATAAACAGATACGTACCGGATACTTTACGGTGCCGAATGCACTTGTAAAAGCGGAGGTGAAATAATGAAACGTATTCTTCTTTTAGTCATGATGATCGCAGCTTTTGCATTTGCTGCGACAGAGAGTGATCTTCAGCGTGCGTATGCCAAAGAGTTTGCCTTTTTGAAAGCGCAAAAAGGGATGCTGCAGAAGCGTTTAACTGATGTACAAAAAAATGGTGCGGACAAAATAGCCAAAGCCAAAAAAGAGATCGGATCACTTCAAAATCAGGTACTGCTTAAAACAAACGGTGCCGACCTGCTTAATGAGCAGCTCTTTCAACTTCAGTTAAATGTGCAGAATATGACCGATGATACCCAGATGATCGAATCGGTCGTTTTACAGGGCGGGTCATCACTTCTTCCATACGGAGTCAACCTGAAGATCGATAAAAACAATTATCCTGCCACTTTGTCACAGCTGTTTGAGCAGACGCTTGTTCTTGCTAAAACACTCTCAACTGTTCATGTTGAAGAGGGAGCCTTTTATCTGACTGATGGTACAGAGAAAAACGGGAAGCTTGTTAAAGTCGGAAATATTGCAGCGTATGGTATTGCCGACAGTGTTGCAGGTGTGTTGGTTCCTGCGGGCGGTAACAAACTCAAACTTTGGGATGCACCGGAATCGGCAGTTTCGGCCAAAGCCCTTGCTAAAAGCCAGTTCCCGGATACGCTGAATATTTTTATTTATGAGAACCTCTCCGGTGTGATTGCCGACAAAGAAGAGAAGAGTGTCATGGATGTGATTGATTCAGCCGGAATGATCGGTTGGGTCATTGTTGCTCTTGGTGCTTTTGCACTGCTTCTTGTCCTGTTGCGTACTATTTTCCTCACCGGTGCAGGTTCTAAAACCATACCAGTTTCGAAAGAGACCCTCATTGTCCTGCAGGAAAAAGGGACAGATGCAGCACAGGAGTTCCTGAAAAGTAAAAAAGGTGCAGCAGCCAGAGTTATTAAAGCGACGGTGCGTAATCTGGATCGTGACCGCGAGCATATCGAAGACATTGTGGCAGAGGCAATTATGCATGAGAGCAGCCGTATGGACCGCTTTGGTGCTGCCATTATGGTCGTGGCTGCCGTTGCACCGCTGCTTGGACTGTTGGGAACCGTGACCGGAATGATCGCTACATTCGACATCATTACCGAGTTTGGTACCGGTGATCCGAAACTGCTTTCAGGCGGGATCTCGATCGCATTGGTAACAACGGAACTGGGTCTAATGGTGGCAATTCCGCTGATTTTACTTGGCAATATGCTTAATGGTTGGGCAGAACGTATTAAAGACGGGATGGAGCAAGCCGCCTTGCATATCATCAATGAGCAGAACAAGCTGAAATAATGCAAGAGACATTTTTGAACCTGTTTGAACAGTTTCTTATCTATATGCAGAGCGGCGGTTTTGTGATGTGGCCGCTGTTCATACTGGTGATTATCCTGTGGTATGGCCTTGGTTATCGCTACCATGCACTTAAGCGCGGCTCTAAGAAGAGTGTGCGGGTTCTGGTGCGCAAGTTTTCCGAAGGCAAACGCAGTGAACCGAGAGGATTGATCGACAGTGCTATCGTAGAGGCTCTTGAAATTACAAGAGGGGGCTACAGCGCTAAAGATCGCCGTGTTTATATTGAAGATGTTTTTTATGATTATCGGCAAGAACTGAAAAAGTACCGTAAAAC
>DAOWOG010000055.1 GCA_030642185.1 Helicobacteraceae bacterium
AAAAGCGTTGGACATTTCACTGACCGTATCGATCAGTTTAGCACTCAATGCAGCATCAGCATGAATAGCGTCCGCCACACGGCGGCTCTGGTTGATGATGCACTCTGTGCATGCAGTATCTAATGTCATAAACTACTCGATAATGGTCTCAATCTCCAGTGAATCCATCTCCACTTTTTTTGCCTTGGCGATACGGTCTTCTTTGAGTTTAACACTCAGGTCTTCATTTTCCAATGCCAGTATCTGCATCGCAAGATAGGCCGAGTTGATCGCACCGGCTTTGCCGATTGCCACGGTTGCCACCGGCATACCGGCTGGCATCTGTACCGTTGAAAGCAGCGCATCGATACCGCTTAGAGCAGATGCACTCATAGGAACACCGATGATCGGCTTGACTGTTTTGGATGCCAAAACTCCGGCCAGGTGCGCTGCCATACCGGCTGCCGCAATAAAGACCTGCGCCCCTTTTTTCTCTGCCGAAATGATATACTCTTTGGTACGCTCCGGTGAACGGTGTGCCGATGAGATGATCAGTTCATGATGCACCCCAAACGCCTCAAGCGTATCTGCACAGGACTTCATAACTTCATAATCACTTTTGCTTCCGATAATAATCGAGATGAATTTCATTGTTTTCCTTAAATAGTTGGGTTTAGGTTCTGCAATTATACAAAACTCTACATTAGAGTTTCGGAATAAGGTTCATTTCATCGTTCACAGGGATTCGTAAAAAAGTGTACGACGGCAATGTAGCAGGCAATGTGAACGGATTTACATTCCCGCTATGTACCGACTCCCACTCTTTGCCATTTTCCGCTAAAAGCTTTTTAAATGTCACATACCAAGTGCCGTTTTCATTTAAGATCGTACCGATTTCATTATCCACCGCTTCGATCACACTGCCTATCGGTGTGACAATTTCTACTTTATCCCCCGGCAGGGTTTTGTATTTGCACATAAAATGGGTTCCCGCCTCCGTCACCATCCCGCTGACCTGATCCGTACCCATCTGCATCGTAAAATCAAGGCTTTGGGTATCGTGCCTTTCAAAAGGACGATTTACCAGATATGCATCAGTAAATCCGCGGTTTTGCATGGTGTGAAGCTCTTTTTGGTAGGCATCAGGATCATTTTTACCCGCATAATAGTCATCAATCGCCCAGCGGTAAGTCCTTGCCGTGATCGCCGCATAATAATTCGTTTTCGTGCGTCCTTCGATCTTAACCGAGTCAATGCAGCCCGCATCGATGATCTCTTTTATATGCGAAGCAAGGTTAAGGTCTTTGGAGTTCATAATGTACGTCCCGATCCCCGGATCCTCTTCAAGACGAAACAGGGTTCCCGTCTCCCTGTTCGCCGCATACAGCTCATACGGAAAGCGGCAATCATTTGCGCAGCTTCCGCGGTTGGGAACACGCCCACTCTGAAGCGTTGAGATCAGACAGCGACCGCTGTACGCAAAACACATTGAGCCGTGAACAAACACTTCGATCTCCAGCTCAGGGATCTCCTCTTTGATCTGCATCAGATCACGCAGCGAAATCTCCCGCGCCGCGATAATACGCCGCGCACCCATGTTGTAATAAACCCTCGCATCGAGGTAGTTCATCACATTGGCCTGAGTAGAGAGATGCAGCGGAATCTGCGGTGCAAGTTCATGCGCAAGTACCAGCACTCCCGGCGTTGCAACAATAAACGCATCGGGTTCAAGTGCCGCCATATTGAGGATATGTTTTTTCAGCAGGTTCAGCTGCGAGTTAAACGGAAACCCATTGATCGTGACATAAACCTTTTTGCCCCTTGCATGGGCATAATCGATCCCCTCTTTAAAACTCTCCAACGTAAACTCTTTGCCCGATCGGATACGCAACGAAAAGTGGCTGACCCCGCCATATACGGCATCCGCCCCGTAATCAAACGCAATTTTAAGTTTTTCGAGATTGCCCGCAGGCGAAAGTAACTCGACTTTTTTCATGATGTCACTTCCTCTTTGCTGCCTGAAGGGCTGACAAACTGATCATTTAGCTTCTGTATGGAACGTTTACTCTCCGTCACAAGGGCAGTAAGTGCTTTAGTCTTTGCGCTGCTCCAACCCGGCAGCACCACACGAAGCAGGGACTTCCATCCTTTCGCATAAATCATCAATGAACGGGCACTCTCTTCGTCTTTCTTCATCCATTTTTTTGCCATACTTCGTGCAATCCATCCGCGTATTTTATAGTGCATCACCATCATAGCGATCATGATGACGCCTACGGTGAATGATGCCGCAGCCGGTGAGGTCATGAGGTCTGAGGCAAGCGTCTGAAGCGTTTCAAACTTAAACAGTAACGCCCCTATTGCTGCACCGATCGTACCAAAAAGCACCAGATCGGCCCATAATACTTTTTTAGCGAGGCTTTGAAAAACACTTTGGAGCTGCGGTATCTTCTTTTTGAGACCCTCTGCAGTATCTTCAAGTGTTTTAATAATACGATAGGCCCGTTCGACACTCACGGTGTCCATACGTTCATAGATACGTGCAATATCCCCATCTTTTTTTCGTTTCAGGCGTTCAGCCGTTGCGGAGTCAACGATCAGTTCAGCGGCTTCTTCATTATAAATAGCAAAAAAGTTTCCGCTCACCAAGCCTTTTTGAGCCAGGGCACGCTGCCATGCACCGATGACATCTTCAAGATTATCCTCTTTGGCAGTCGTATCGATCTGATTGAGGATGTAGAGAATTTTATTGGCGTCTCTATGGCGCATTGCCGTAGCGACAAGATGATCTAGTGTATCGCGCATTGCACCCGGCTCAGGATGTCTTGCATCAAAAAAGATCAGGACAAGATCAGACATATTGATGATGTGGTCCGTCATCTTCAAGATGGCATCTCGCTGGCTGTCTGCATCAAAACCGGGTGAATCAATGAGTATTTTTCCTTTGATATGCTCTGATTTGAGTGTTTTAAGCTGCAGATATTGATTTACACGATTGCCTTCTCCCGGATCTACCTTCTTAATCTCTTCACTGATATTGTAAAAAGGGAAACGCGGATCTGCATCCAGTGCCAGTCCCGGCAGTGTAGTGACCGCTTTGTTCGGCCCGTAACACACCACGGTGAATTTATCATCAACCGCCTGATTGCCGCTTATCTGAACCCTGTTTTTAAGATAGAAGTTGATAAAAGAGGATTTGCCTGTCGAAAATGTCCCCAGTATCGAGATAAGCGGCCACCAGGAGATATCACTGATATAAGTCTCATTCTCATCGAGCAGACCGGACTGATGCCCGATCTTGTCAAGCTCTTCAAACTTTTCCATCACCTCTACCAGGATCGGGTTCTCTTCTGACAGGTGCTCTTTTATTCTACTATAACGTTCATCAGGACTCATTTTTGCACTCTCTTTTTTTTATCTTGTTGTATTATAACGTCAATTCAATTGGAAGTCGTCTGTTTCCCATATCCCCCGCCGCCGGGTGTTTTAATGATCAACCTATCTCCGGCTTCTGCTTTAAAGGTCACCTTTCCTGCCAATTCATCGGTAGCACCGTCATGCACCAGCAAATTTTCTCCCCTGACGCCGTTTTCTCCCCCGGCAGCACCATGCGGAGCGTAGCGGCGGCGCTCGCTCAGCATTGAAACGTCCATTTTTTCACTAAAGCGGAGAATGCGTACCAACCCGTCACCGCCGTACCAGCGCCCTTTCCCTCCGCTCTTTTTACGGAGCGAAAATTCTTCGAGGACTACAGGATATCGCTGTTCAAGAATTTCCGGATCAGTGATACGGGTATTTGTCATATGCGTATGTACCCCTGATGTACCGTTAAAACCCTCACCGGCACCCGAACCGCCACCGATAGTTTCGTAGTAGCCGAATTTTTCATTGCCGAAAGTCAGGTTGTTCATACAGCCGCAACTGTCAGCAACATTGCCGAAAGCCTGGAAGATCACATCGACGATACGCTGCGAGGTAGTCACATTTCCGCCAACGACAGCAGCATCCTTCTGCGGATTTAAAATGGAGCCTTCGCGCAGTTTTATCTCGACAGGCTGCAAAAATCCGCCGTTAAGCGGCAGATCTTCATCAATCAGGCAGCGCAGTGCGTAGATGACTGCCGAGTAGGTAATGGAGAGCGGAGCATTCTGGTTGGACGGGCTCTGATCGGCACTGCCGGTAAAATCAAAAACAGCGCTGCCGCTGTGCGGATCAAGGCTCAGTTTCAGATCGATCACACTCCCGTCATCCATGCAATCCTGAGCATGCAGCTCTATATCCTGTGTGCGGGCGAGCATTTTGAGTTTATCCCGGATCGCTTTGGCACTGACATCCTGAATATGGCCCATATAGGCACTGATCACATTGGAGCCGTAATGCTTATCTGCTTCTTCAAGCAGCTGAAGTCCTTTGTGATTGGCGGCTGTCTGCGCTTTGATATCTGCAAGGTTTTCTGCTATTTTACGCGCACCGCCGTTTTCAAACAGTCTCCTCAGTGCAGCTTCTTTAAACTGCCCCTGCGAGCGCACCTTTTGCATTAAAATCACCGTCCCCTCTTCAGAGAGTCTTTGCGACATTGGCGGCATGGAACCCGGGGTACTGCCACCGATATCGGCATGATGGCCCCGGCTGGCAGTGATATAGCGCACCTGATCCTCAACGATATAGGGCGAAATAACAGTAATATCGGGCAGATGCGAGCCTCCTTCAAACGGGGCATTGGAGATAAACACATCTCCTTTTTCCATCTTTCCTTCAAACTGTTCAAGCATCACTTTCACGGTGGAGCTCATTGAACCAAGATGGACCGGGACGTGCGGTGCATTGGCGATCAGATCACCTTTGGCATCAAAAACAGCGCAGGAAAAATCGAGACGCTCTTTAATGTTGGTCGAAATTGCCGTACGCTGCAGGACATGGCCCATCTGCTCGGCAACGGATGCGAACAGATTTCCGAAAATAGGAAGCCATTGGGCATCTGGACGTGTAGAGAGTACTTTTCGTTCCTGCAGTCCCACCTGAATATGGATATCACCGTAATGATCAATCGTTGCTATGCACCCCGGTTCGATGACGATGGTTGATGTCTGATCCATAATGATGGCAGGTCCTTTTAGGCAATCTTCAAAATAGAGCGCTTCACTTAAATAGACCGGTACATCCATCCATCCCTGTTCAAAATAGACGGCTTTAATACTGTCGGGTTCGGGTACGTCTGAACTGTGTTTACGCTTAGGCCGAAGCAGTTTTGGTGCTGCTTCGATGATCTCCGCCTGGATCTCCTCGACAATAATGCGGTCGTCGTTCAAAAAGCCGAACTCACGCATGTGTATCTGTTTGAAAGCGGCTGCCGGATGGGCCATATCGTCAACAATGAACAGTTGTTCACTTCGTTCATACCGCAGCAAAAGTGCCCGCCGATGCTCTCTTTTGGCACATAATATTTCAAAGGCCCTGTCCAGTGATTCGACATCCAGTGATTCGAGCGGTTGACGGATACTTTTTTGCAAACGGGTGATCCGCTCTGCCTGTGAAAGCCCATAGGCGCAAAAAACACCGGCATGACAGTGAATGACAATTTCGTCCATTCCCAGCATAGACGCGATGGCACAGGCGTGCTGTGCACCCGCTCCGCCAAAGGGCACCAAAGTATGCTCGTTCAAAGCAAAACCGCGTTTTGACGAGACCTCTTTGATCGGTTTGACCATCGTATCATTCGCCACCCGGATAAAGGCATAGGCGATCTCTTCGATAGTGAGCGGCTGTGAACGCGCAGCATTGATTGTCAAAGCAAGTGTTTCAAATGCCTCACGGCTTTCTTGCAGTCCCAGCGGTTCTTTGGCACCGGGGCCAAATATACGGGGAAAATAGTCCGGCTGGATTCGGCCCAGGATCAAATTGGCATCGGTGACACTGAGGAAGCCTCCTTTTTTATAACAGACAGGCCCGGGATGTGCCCCCGAACTTTGGGGTCCAACGACAAACATCCCATTCTCATAAAAAAGCCGTGAACCTCCGCCGGCTGCCACAGTCACGATATCCATCTGAGGCGCTTTCAGGTTGACACCGCTGATCTGATGTTCGAACGAGATCTCAAAACTGCCGTCATAACGCGATACGTCCGTACTCGTACCGCCCATATCGAAGCCGATCAGCGCTTTGCCCTGATAAAGCGATTTCAGTCCGACCACACCCCCGGCCGGACCGGAGAGAACTGCATTGATCCCCTGAAAATCACCGTCCTCGCACAGACCGCCGAAAGATTGCATAAAATCAACCTGTTTCTCTTCAAGCGTATCACTGAAACCGCTTTTGAAACTGTGTATATAGTGTTCAATGTGCGGTGTAAGGTAAGCATCTACGACACAGCTCTCACCCCGTTCGACAATTTTGATAGAGTTGATCACTTCATGCGAGAGACTGATCTGTGAAAAGCCAACTTCCTGCGCAAGCAGTTTGATCGCTTTTTCATGTTTATCGAATCCGTAAGCATGCATCAGTACCACCGCAATACTCTCAAAACCTTCCTCTTTCAGCTCTCTAAGCGCTTTTTTGACGTCAATATAATTGAATGCTTTTTCAACTTTAAAACCCGTTTCAGTGACAACGACACGTTCCTCAACTTCGATCACACGTTCATAAAGCATTTCAGGCTGTTTGATCTCCAGTGCAAAAAGTTCAGGACGGTTTTGATACCCGATACGCAGCAGATCTTTAAATCCTTTGGTGATGAACAGTGCCGTTTTGGCACCTTTGTGTTCCAGCAGAGCGTTAGTGGCAACCGTCGTCCCCATACGTATCCACTCAATTTGCGTGGAATCAACACTCTCTTTGGAGGAGTCTATACTCAACACTTGTTTAAGCAGCCGCCTGATTCCCTCTCTTGGAGCATCCTGATAATTTGAAGGATCCTGTGAAAGCAGTTTTTCGACATAGATCGCACCTTCATGTTCCGCATAGACATCTGTAAATGTACCGCCGCGGTCAATAGCAAATTTCATAAGCGTCCTTGGTCTATTTGTGAACTCCTATTATAATATCACTTACTAAAAGGATCTCCATGAAAGTTGATCTTCACAACCATACAGCACTTTGTAATCACGCTGAAGGTACTGTTGAACAATATGTTGAAGCCGCTATTGCCAA
>DAOWOG010000309.1 GCA_030642185.1 Helicobacteraceae bacterium
GCCGGCTGGGATGCGAAAGAGGCAGGTGCAAAAGCTGAAGCTGAATGGAATGAAAGATTTGACGCCTATCAAGCAGCTTACCCTGCTGAAGCGGTGGAGTTTACGCGTCGAATGAATCATGAACTTCCTGAAAATTTTGCAGAAGAGGCCGATAAGTTTATCGCCTCTGTAAATAAAAAGGCTGCCTCACCTTCAACCCGTGTTGCTTCCGGAGAGGCACTCAATGGTTTTGCACCGCTGCTGCCTGAGTTTCTCGGCGGTTCGGCTGATCTGACACCATCGAACAATACATTTAACAACAAAAGTGTCCGCATCAATGATGATTATGGTTCTGTCAATGCCGATTTTTCAGGCAACTACCTCTCTTACGGTGTTCGTGAATTTGCGATGAGCACCATTATGAACGGTATGACTGTGCACGGCGGATTGAAACCTTATGGTGCCACCTTTTTGATGTTCTCCGAATATGCCCGAAACGCGTTGCGTATGGCTGCATTGATGAAAATCAATACCATCTTTGTTTACACGCATGACTCTATCGGTCTGGGTGAAGATGGTCCGACACACCAGCCGATCGAGCAGATCCCTACACTGCGTATGATCCCCAACATGTCTGTGTGGCGTCCATGTGACAGCGTTGAGACTGCTGTGGCCTGGAGATCCGCCATAGAATCAACAGACGGGCCTTCTATCTTGATCTTCTCTCGTCAATCGCTTGCATTTCAGGATCGTAATGCTGAAGCGATCGCCAATATCTCCAAAGGCGGATATGTCCTTAAAGATACAGAGGGAACACCCGATGCGATCGTTATCGCTACAGGTTCAGAAGTGGCGCTTGCAGTGGATGCGGCGAATGCATCCAGTAAAAAAATACGTGTCGTCTCTATGCCGTGTGTTGAACTTTTCGATGCCCAGGACGCTTCCTACAAAGAGTCTGTGTTACCTAAAGCGGTGACGGCGCGAGTCGCGGTTGAAGCGGCCATTATGGATGGTTGGTGGAAATATGTCGGTGCAGAGGGTGCGGTTGTCGGCATGATGACATTTGGTGCTTCCGCTCCGGCAGATCAACTCTTCAAACACTTTGGCCTCACGGTCGATAACGTTCTCAAAACGATCGATAGCGTATGTTAGTCAATAATTTAAATGCCACAGGAGGCAAAGAATGAACCCATTAAAAGAACTACACGATTTTGGACAATCTCCATGGATGGATTATATCCGTCGTGATCTATTCGCAAGCGGTGAACTTAAAAAATTAATAGAGAATGACGGTATATCCGGTGTGACCTCAAACCCGTCTATCTTTGAAAAAGCGATAGCGCATAGCGATGAGTATCAAGACGCCATTATGGAATTTTCAGGGCGGGAAGATGTTGATGCCAAAGAGATTTTTGAGTCCCTGGAAGCTTCCGATATTCAAAATGCTGCCGATACCCTTAGATCGGTGTATGATTCAACAGATCGTCGTGATGGTTACGTGAGTATGGAAGTCTCTCCACGTTTAGGGCATGATGCTCAGGGAACATTAGAGGAAGCGAGACGATTATGGCGAATGGTCGATCGTCCAAATCTATTGGTTAAAGTTCCGGCAACTGATGAAGGTATACCCGTTATACAGCAACTCATCAGTGAGGGCATCAATGTAAATGTCACCCTTCTCTTTTCTCAAGATGCGTATAAGAAAGTAGCAGAGGCATTTATCAAAGGGCTTGAAATTCGTGCTGAAAAAGGCGAAGATATTTCAGGAGTAGCAAGTGTCGCCAGTGTCTTTGTGAGTAGAATCGATGCGTTGGTCGATAGTCTGATCGATGAAAATGAAGATGCAGATCTACAAGACATAAAAGGTAAAGTAGCCATCGCTAATTCACGCCTCTGCTACCAGGAGTATAAAGAGTTATTTGGTGCTAAAGCATGGCAAGCTCTTGAAGATAAAGGTGCCAATACCCAACGCCTCTTATGGGCGAGTACCAGTACTAAAAATCCGGATTATCAAGATACACTTTATATGAATGCATTGATCGGTACTGACACAGTCAACACAATTCCACCGGCAACTATGGACGCATTTCGTGATCATGGTGTAGCAAATAATACGCTTGAAGATGATATTGATGAAGCAAAAATTATAATCAAGACCCTGGAAGACGCAGGTATCGCTATGGATAAGGTGACAGACCAGCTGCTCAAAGAGGGTCTTCAAAAATTTGTCGTTGCCTTTGACAGTCTTTTAAAAGCAGTTGATAAAGCACGCAATGTAGACGCGCCAACGATAGGAAAGTTAACTGCAAATCTCACAGATGATTTAGGCAAAAGTGTTGATGCCGCACTGAAAGATTGGACAGAGAACGATAAAGTGAAACGTCTTTGGGCGCGTGATCCATGGTTATGGACAGGTAAAGATGAAGACTTCTGGTTGGATTGGCTTAATGTCGCAAGAGATCAGATGGATCATATCGGAAACTTAACCAGAGTCATTGAGGCAAGCGAAGGCGAATATACAGAACATTTGGTACTCCTGGGTATGGGTGGCTCCAGTCTCGCACCGGATATGTTGAGAAATACATTCGGCAAGATCGATAATCATCCGGAACTTCTTATTCTTGATTCCACTGATCCGGCACAGATCAAGCAGATAGAAGCGCAGATCGACTATAGCAGAACCAAGTTTCTAGTCTCCAGTAAATCAGGCAGTACATTAGAGCCAAATATTTTTAAAGAGTATTTCTTTACCAGGGCTTCAGAGGCACTTGGTTCAGATACCGCTGCGGCAAATAATTTCTTTGTGGTAACGGATCCCGGTTCAGCGTTACAGAAGTTAGCCGAAAAAGGGGGCTTTCATCGTATTTTTTACGGTTTGGCTGGTATCGGCGGCCGCTACTCTGCCCTCTCCAACTTTGGCATGGTACCCGGTTCGGCTATGGGGATAAACATCAAAAACTTTCTTAAGTTAACGATGCTGATGGTTGATGCCTGTTCTGCCGATACTGTTCCAAAAGAC